>DASSLZ010000093.1:0-4427 GCA_035689165.1 Candidatus Eiseniibacteriota bacterium
TCGTCTTCCCTGGGCTCTGTCCGGCCCCCAGTCGTACTGGCCCGGATTCCTGGCCGTCGCCCTCGCATTGGCGGGCGTTTTCGCATCGTGGCGGGAGTGCTATCGCCCGGCCGGCATTCCCGCAGCGCTCGCCGGAACCGGATTCGTGCTGTCGCTCGGGCCGATTCTTCACGTGGCCGGACGGGCGATTCCGATTCCGCTTCCGTATGCGGTTCTCTACTACGTCGTGCCGGGCTTCTCCGGTATGCGGGCTCCAGGGCGCTTCGCGGTGCTGGTAGCGCTCGGCTTTGCCGTTCTTGCGGGGATCGGATATGAGCGGTGTGTCGTGTTCCTTCGAGGACCCGCCCGCCGCTTCGTTGGCATCGCGCTCTCGCTCCTGATCGTGGCCGGGACCCTCGATCGCTCGATCCCGTTACTAACCCTGCCGAACGCCCGCACCATGGCCCCTATCTACCGGCGTATCGCTGCGCTTCCCGGGCAGGAGCCCATCTTGGAGATTCCGGTGCCTGGGACCGAGGCGGACGAGAACGTGGTCGATGCGCTCCGTCAGTACACGGTTCTCTACCACGGAAAGCCGCGCCTGGACGGCGTGAGCGGGTTCGTGACGCCCCGATACCGCGAGTTCCGCCGCGTGATCCAATCCTTTCCGGATCCCGATGCGCTCGCGGCGGCTCGATCGCTCGGGGCGCGCTGGATCCTGGTTCATTTCGGTGACTACACTCCTGCCCAGCGCGCGGGTCTCGCGCAACGTGTCGCCTCCGAGCGTCTCCTCGAACCCGCGGCCCGGGAACAAGACGACGTACTGTACCGTCTGGGGCCTTGAGACCCGGGGGGCCCGCCCCAATCCGGGAACCATGAGCCGTCCGTGGGGTCCATCTCTACGAAGGGCTCTCGCCGGTCCCCCCTCCGGCGAAAAATATCGCCCGCTGCCGGTCCCCCCTCCGGCGAATGGCACACCCGCTGCAAGGCAGGATCACGCCCGGCGGGTTTGCCGCTTTTTTCCCGGGGAGACCGCATCATGGCTCGACACCTCGTCACCGTACTCGTCATCGCGTGGGGCTTCTGGGCGACCGGCTGCGGGCGGAATCCGTCCGGTCCGGCCGCCGATCAGGGCGCGGACCGTGCCGCCATTCTTCGCGCCGTGGCCGCCGCGCCGGAGCTGGCCGTCGATTTCTCGGACGACGCCGGAGAGCTGCTCGGCACCGCGGAGCCGGCCTCGCCGATCGCGGTTCAGGGGCCGCTGCTCGCGCCCGCCGACACCGGGATCACGGCGAATGCGCCCATTCACTGGGGCCGCCGGAGGACGCCAAGCGACCGTCCGCCCCAGCGCATCGTCGATTTCATCCTGCCGCCCGACAGCGGGCGCGCGGTCGTGCGCGTGACGGTGCGCTTCGACGGATGGCTGTACGTGGACCGCACCGACGACGGACTGCGCAATCCGGGGAAGAAGCCGGTGCGCGATCAGGCCGTGCGCACCGCGCTGTTCCGCAAGGTCTGGTTCCACGCCGATTCGTCCTCGGCCGATTCCGTGTTCGGATGGCGGCTCGTGGCGCTCTCACCGGTCGAATTCTCGATGATCGATCCCGCGAGGCAGACGGTCGCGATCCACTCCGTCACCGTGACGACGCCCGCGGGGGCGACCACCACCACGGATCCCTCTGCGTTCCTCTCGCTGCGCGACGGCGGCCCGGCCGTGCCGTCTACGGTCTTCGGACAGACGGTCAAGGTGGAGGCCGCGGTCACGAACACCGACAGGAGCTACCGCCCCTCGGAGTTCGTCTACCTGCACGTGCCGATCAACATGCGCCCCTTCCCGGGGCCGTTCGATCGCGTCCGGATCCGGATGAGGGATGACGGTTCGAACGGCGATACCAAGGCCGGCGACGGCATCTACACGGCCCAATGGACCGTGCAGGACGTCGGGAGGCACCACCTGGCGGTCGACATACTCAGCGCCCGGTGCCTCCAGACCGAGTCCGGGGACGACTACAATTCGACTACGTGGGGTATCCCATACGCCTCGTATCCTGCCATGGCACAATGACTTGGCTGGGGCGAATTGATGGAAACTTTTTCGGTGCTGAGGTGGTCTAAGGAGGTAGAGAGTCCGGCGATCTAAGCGTCTCGGTCCTAAAGGGTTACCCAGCCCACCTCCTGCTGGGGCCCGCTGCGTCGGACGGGGCTCTCTGGAACCGATAGGTCCGCGGTACCGCAAGACCGCGGCCGAAAAGCAAGGCTCCCCGCCGTCGGATGCGCGGCGGGGAGTTATTTTTTGCCCCCCTTCGAAGCCCGCCTCTATTCTCCGGCTCGTGACCTCCCCAGCGACTCCCAAGGGCCGCAAGCCGGAGCGCCGCCCCGCGGCGAACGTCAACCCGCTTCCGCTGCGCGCGGCACTCCTCTGGGGGCTCGCGGCCCTCTTCGTCGCGATCCTCTTCAGCGCGGCCACGTACCGCTCGATCGCGCCCTCCAGCGATCTCTGGGATTACTCGCAGGAGGCGCGGCAGATCGCCCGCGGTCAGGGCTTCACGTCGCTCTACACGTATCCCACCCATCTCGGCCCGAACGATCGCGCGCCGTTCCCGGTGCGCTGGCGGATGCCGCTCTACGCGGCGCGCGGCGCGATGATGCTGAACGTCGGGGCCTCGCTCCCGCTCGGATACTTTATCGTGGTCGCGCAGTCGCATGCCGCGCTGGTCGCGCTGGTGTTCCTGCTCGGGGCGCATTTCGCGAGCCGGCGCGCGGGGCACGTCGCGGCCGCGACGGCGCTCGCCTGCCCGCTCTTCCTGGACGCATACAGCCCCGGCATGAGCCAGGTGCCGGTCGCGGCGCTCTCGCTCCTGGTCTGGCTGCTCCTCCTGCGATGGCGCGGCGCGACGACCGCCGTGCTGGCCGCGATCGTCGCGGCCGCGGCGTGGTATCTGCGCGGGGAATCGCTGTTGATGGCGCCGCTCTGGGCGTGGGTCGCGGGGCGCGGCCGCCGGCGGAGGGGAATTGTTTTCGCCGTCATCTACGTGCTCCTCTGCGCGCCCTGGCCGGTCTACCTGGCCCAGACCACGGGGCACGCCTCGTCGATCCAGGGAAACCCGATGCTCCTCTACACGCCGGAGTACCCCGGGTATTCGTCGACTCGAAGCTACGGCGTGGCGATGCCGGCGGCGGTTCCGTACGTGCTGGCGCATCCCATGACGTTCGCCGCGCGGTGGATCAAGGACGCGCTCGGCTTCGGACTGGATCTCCTGGGCGGGCTCGGGCCGCTCGCGATCGGCCTCGCGATGGCGGGGTTCCTGCTGCGGGAGGTGCACGACCGCCTGGCGCCCTTCCGCCCCACGGTGCCGTTCCTGATCGCGATCGCGCTCCAGGTCGCGGCGTTCTCCGCCTTGGAGCGGAGTCCTCGTTTCCTGGTACCCGTGGCGCCGCTCGCGTGCGTGATGATCGGCATCGCCGCCGCACCCGCGCTGGACCGCCTGTGCGGCCGCCGCGCGCTCGAGGCGCTCTTCGCGCTCCTGATCGCCGAGCGCGCGCTCACCGTGGCGTTCCAGACCCGCGAGGCGCCGCGGCACTTCCCGCCCCTCCCTCCGGCGACCGCCTCGGCATTGAACGCCGCGGCCACGGCGGGAGCCTGGCCGCGCGACCGGCTCATCCTCTCCGACATCCCGGACTGGGTCGCCTGGCACGCGGACCGCGCAGCGCTCCTCCTTCCGCTCGCGCGGGACCTCGCGCGCGTGGAGCGGGACCATCCGGTCGCCGCGATCTTCCTCTCGCCCGACGCCCGCGCGCGGAACGCCGCCGACGGCGATACGGCGTGGGTGGGCGTGATCGACCGGAACGCGCCCGTCGCGGGCTTCGCCGGGCCGGCATTCCTTCCGGGGGGGGCCCGCCTGTACGTGCGGCCGTGAGCCGGGTGTGGCGCGTCGCCCGTGCCGCCGTCGCGTTGGTCGCGCTGGCCGCCGCCGGCGCCTATGCGTGGAGCGGGGCCGGGAAGCCCTGGGACTTCGAGACCTACTACTTCGCCGGAGCCGCCCTTCGCGCGGGGCTGAATCCCTACTCGCTCGAGGACCTCACGCGGCTCGCACACCGCACCGTGACGCTGCCGTTCCTGTATCCGCCCGCCACGCTCGCGTTGTTCGCGCCCATGAGTCTTATGCCACGAACTGTCGCAGAGGGAGTCTGGCTCGGGTTCAACGTCTTCCTCGTCGCGTGCCTGGCCTGGCTCTGGCGTCGTCAGTTCCTGCGCGGGGGCGATCCCTTCCGCCTGCTCGTGGTTCTCGCGCTGGGGTTCGATCTCTCCGCGGTGTCGGGACTGTGCACGGGAAACGTGGCGCTGCTGGAGATCGCGATCCTCTGGATCGCTCTGGCTGCCTATGGGCGGGGCAGGGATGCGCTCGCGGGCTATCTCATCGCCCTGGCTTCGATCTTCAAGCTCCTGC
>DASSLZ010000094.1:0-4471 GCA_035689165.1 Candidatus Eiseniibacteriota bacterium
GCCGCGCTGAAGGCCCGCGAGCGGCGCGAGGAGCGCCGGTCGCTGGCGCGACGCCCGGGGCGGCCGGCGGCGCGGACCGAGCGGACACCGATGACGCTCTGAGCGCGTGAACGAGCTGGACGAGATCGCGGCGCATCCACGCCCGCAGCGGAGGCGTCCGTGGTGGCGCTCGCTCGACGGCCCGTGGGAGTTCGCGCTCGAGGCGACGGCGGTCTGGGAGATGCCGCAGGACGTCCGCTGGAGCGGCACGATCGAGGTGCCGTTCGCGCCGGAGGCTCCGGCCAGTGGAATCGGCGACGAGAGCTTCCACGAAGCCTGCTGGTACCGCCGCACGCTGGAGGTTCCCCGGCTCGATCCGGGCGAGCGCCTCCTCCTCCACTTCAACGCCGTGGACTACGCCGCCTCCGTCTGGGCGAACAGCTGCCGCGTCGCCTACCACGAGGGGGGCTACACCCCCTTCGTCGCCGACCTCACCGAGTTCGCCGGCCGCTCTCCCGTCACCATCGTGGTTCGCGCCCATGACGATCCGCACGACCTGGCCAAGCCGCGCGGCAAGCAGGACTGGGAGCTCAAGCCCCACTCCATCTGGTACCCGCGCACGTCGGGCATCTGGCAGAGCGTGTGGCTGGAGCGCGTGCCGGAAACCTCGATCGATTCGATCCGCTGGACCCCGAACCTCGAGCGCTGGGAGATCGGCCTCGAGGCGCGGATCGGGGGGCAGGCGCGCGAGGACCTGCGCCTGCGCGTGGAGATGCGCGCGAACGACCTGCTGATCGCCGACGACATGTACGCGGTCGTCGCGGGCGAGGTGAACCGGAAGATCGGATTCTCCGATCCGGGCATCGACGACTACCGGAACGCACTCCTCTGGAGCCCCCACTCGCCGACCCTGATCGACGCGCGGCTCCAGCTGATCGACGCGACGGGACGGGTGATCGACCGCGTGGACAGCTATACGGCGCTGCGATCGGTCACCACCGAGGGGCGAACGGTGCTCCTGAACGGCCGCCCCTATCCGCTCCAGCTGGTTCTGGACCAGGGCTACTGGCCCGAGTCCGGCCTCACGGCGCCGAGCGTGGATGCGCTCCGGAAGGACGTCGAGCTGGCGAAGGCGATGGGCTTCAACGGCGTCCGCAAGCACCAGAAGATCGAGGACGAGCGCTACTACTTCTGGGCCGACCGCCTGGGACTGCTGGTCTGGGTGGAGATGCCGAGCGCCTATCGCTTCACGAGCCGCACGATCGAACGGGTGACGCGCGAATGGCTGGAGGTGCTCCGGCGCGATTACAGCCACCCCTGCGTCATGGCCTGGGTGCCGTTCAACGAGTCGTGGGGCGTGCCCAATCTGCCGGAGGTGCCGTCGCAGCGCCACTTCGTCCAGTCGCTCTACAGCCTGACGAAGACGGTGGACCCGACGCGTCCGGTCGTCGGCAACGACGGCTGGGAGAGCAGCGCCACCGACATCATCGGCATCCACGACTACGACGACCAGCCCGAGAGGATCGCGGCGCGCTACCGGAGCGACGAGGAGCTTCCGACCCTCTTCCAGCGCCATCGCCCGGGAGGGCGCGCCCTGGCGCTGGCCGGGCATCCGCACGAGGGGCTGCCGATCATGCTGAGCGAGTTCGGCGGCATCGCCTTCCGGGCGAAGGGGGACCCATACTGGGGCTACTCGTGCGCCACCGCTCCCGAGGACCTGGCGGCGCGCTACAAGGAGCTGCTCGACGTCGTGCGCGCCTCGCCGTCGCTCGCCGGCTTCTGCTACACGCAGTTCGCGGACACCTACCAGGAGGCCAACGGCCTCCTGGACGCCGAACGCATCCCCAAGATTCCGATCGAGCTCATCGCCGACGCCACGCGCGGACCGCGCGTGCCGCGTCACCAGGCGGAGCAGCAGAAGCGCGTGGAGCGGGGAGCGCCGGGCAGCCAGCACGACGCGGCGGCGCCGTGAGCGTTCCGGCCATGCCCGCCGCCACGATCCGCCGCCGCCTGGTGAAGCCCGACGGCCGGTCCGTGTGGCTCTACGCGTCCGAGCCGCTCCCCGAAGGGATCGCGGCACCCGAGCCGCGCGGGGGACCCGTCTCGGCGGCGCCGGAGCTCCGGTGGCATCCGTTCCGGGCCGAGTGGGTGGACTACGCCGCGAACCGCCAGGAGCGCACGTTCCTGCCTCCGGCAGGCTACGATCCGCTCGCCCCGACCCGCCCCGGGGAAGAGCCGACCGAGCTGCCCGCAGGCCCGTGGGAGGTCGCGGTTTTCGAAAATCGCTTTCCGTCGCTCGCGGCCGGCGCGCCCGACCCTCCGCGCACCCTGGTGCCGACGAGGCCGGGACACGGCGCCTGTGAGGTGGTGGTCTACACGCAGGCCGCGGAGGGGGGACTGGGGGATCTGGATCTGACGCGGGTCGAGATGCTGATCGACGTGTGGGCCGATCGCACGCGCGAGTTGGGGGCTCGGGCGGACGTCGAGTACGTCATGCCGTTCGAGAACCGCGGCGTCGAAGTCGGGGCGACGCTGCAGCACCCGCACGGACAGATCTATGCCTACCCCTTCGTGCCCCCGATCCCCGCCCGCGAGCTCGAGGAGGAGCGGCGGCATCGCGCGCGCGCCGGCCGGGGACTCCTCGAGACTCATCTCGAGGCGGAGCTGGCCGACGGCCGGCGCGTCCTCTTCGACGAAGGCGGCGTCGTGGCGTTCGTGCCGGTGTTCGCCCGCTATCCCTACGAAGTCTGGATCGCGCCGCGCGCGCCGGTGCCGGGGCTGCCCGACGTCGACGCGCGGCTCCGTGCCGCGTTCGCGCGCGCGCTGCGCACCGTGGTGCGCGGCTACGACGCGCTCCGCGGGCGCCCGTTCCCCTACGTCATGGTGTTCCACCAGGCGCCCACGGACGGCGCGCCACACCCCGAGGCGCACCTTCACGTGGAGTTCTATCCCCCGTATCGCACGAGCGAGCGGCTCAAATATCTCGCGGGGACCGAGATCGGCGCCGGCATGTTCACGAACGACGCGCTCCCCGAGGCGAAGGCCTCCGAGCTCCAGTCCGCGCTGGCCGCGGCCAAGGAACGGCCGTGACGAGCGAGGGGCGGGCACTCGTGAACGGATTCGAGCGGCGTTTTGGCCGCGAGGCCGAGATCACGGCGCGCGCGCCCGGGCGCGTGAACCTGATCGGCGAGCACATCGACTACAACGGCGGCTCGGTGCTCCCGACGGTGATTCCCCAGTGCGCCACGGTCGAGCTCGCCGCGCGGGAGGACCGGACCGTCCGGCTTTCGAGCGTGGAGGCGGGCGGCGCGGTCGAGCGGTATGGGCTTGGGGAGGAGACGCCGCGAGGGACCTGGATCGACTACGCGCAGGGAGCGACCCACCTGCTGGCGGTCGAAGGATTCGCGTTCGGCGGCGTGGACTGCTGCGTCCGCTCCGACGTGCCGATCGGGAGCGGCCTCTCCTCGAGCGCCGCGCTCACGGTGGCCCTCCTCCGCGCGCTCCGCGAGCGGTTCCAGCTGGCGCTGGACGACGTCGCGCTCGCGCGGCTCGCGCAGCGGGCGGAGAACGAGTTCGTCGGCGCGCGGGTCGGTGTCATGGACCCGATGGCCGCGAGCCTCGGCCGGGAGGGGCAGGCGCTCCTCCTTCGCACGAAGGATCTCGTCTACCGCTACGTGCCGATCCCCGCCGCGGTCGAGATCGTCGTCGTGGACTCGGGGCAGGAGCACCAGAATGCGGGCGGCGCCTACAATCGCCGCCGCGCCGAGTGCGAGGAGGCGGCCCGCCGCCTGGGCGAAGCGCTTCTCTGCGACCTGCCGGTCTCGGCGTGGGGGCGGATCGCGTCGCTCCCTCCGCCGCTCGACCGCCGCGCGCGTCACGTCGTGACCGAGAACGAGCGGGTGCACGCCGCGGTCACGGCGCTGGAGGGCTCGCGCCTGGAAGAGCTGGGCGCGCTTCTCGACGCCTCCCACCGATCGCTCCGCGACGATTATGAGGTCTCCACCCCCGAGGTGGACGCGCTCGTCACGGCACTCCGCTCCCGCGAGGGAGTGCTCGGGGCGCGGCTCACGGGGGGCGGCTTCGGCGGGGCCGTGGTCGCCATGGCTCGCGCCGGTTTCGGCGAAGCGGCGGCACGCGAAGCCGCGTTCGAGTACGGCCGGGCCACGGGGCTTTGCCCGACCGTCGTGATGCCGCCGGGTATTCTCGCGGCGGCGGAGCGGGAGTAGACGGCGGTGGAAGGGGGGATCGCGGCCAGCTATTTCATGGGCGGCTTCGAGTGCTCGACCCATCGGCTGCGAACCGGCCGCCGCCTCGACCTCGCCGCGTCCACCCGCCACGAGGAATTCGCCTCCGAGGATTACGCGCGGCTCAAGCGACTGGGGATGTTCACCGCGCGCGACGGGATCCGCTGGCACCTCATCGAGGCCGTGCCCGGACGCTACGATTTCGACGGCGCCCGCCGGATGGTGCGCGCCGCGCTCCAGGAGGGCGT
>DASSLZ010000095.1:0-2201 GCA_035689165.1 Candidatus Eiseniibacteriota bacterium
CACCGGCTCAAGTACAAGAAGCTGGTGCGATGAGGCGCGCGGTCGCGTTTCGTGCGACCGCGCCGCTGGCTCTCGTGGCGTGCGCGGCTCTGGGCTTGATGGCGTGCGCGGCGTGGGCTGGTGGCTTGCCGACAGGCTCCACGGCGAAGACGCCATCCTCTTCGAAGGCAGCCTCTCGTTCCAAGACCTCACCGAAGCTCATCTCGGGCGGCCAGATCCTGTGCCCCTTGACCCCATTCAGTTTCGAGCGCGACATCGGCCTCGTCGAGGGCGAACGCAAGGACAGCCTCTGGCTCATGATCGCGGACTCGTCGCTCGCGGTCGGCGATTCCCTGACGTTGATCTCCGATGAACCCAACCCCGACGCCGACACCTACGTCGCGATCATCGGCGCGGCGGTGAAGGAGCCGCTTTCGAACATTCCGCGGGAGCTGTACGGGCGGGCGGTCCCGGAGCCCGGGGATCGCTTTTATCGACTGGCCACGCCCGCCGGCGCGCTGGACTGCTGCATCTTCGGGTACGCCTTGCGCGCCCCGCGTAGCGCCTTCCGGAAAGCGGGAGGCCGCGCCGAAGCCGATCTCGACGGCGACGGCACGACGGAAGTGTTCCAGAGCTGCGGCAGCGGCGACTTCCTGAATCCCACGGTGTGGTCGGGTGGCGCGCTCACAGGAACGCGGCGCTGGACCCGCGCCTATCACACCGACTACGCCGTTGAGACCAACTGCCCCCGAAGCCTCGATAGTCTGGGAACGAAGTAGAGAGCTCGCTTCGCGCTTTCGCGCGTTGGGCGGATAGCTGCCCCGCACAAAGCAGACAATTCAACGATTTCACATGCTTCAAAGCATGTGATTCTCGCGACACCTGTCAATGGATTCACCGCCGCTAGCGGCGGTAAATTTGTTGCCGCTCCCTTCCGAGCGAGGAAGGCCAGTGAAATCGGGGCCAGCGGGTGAATGACATAGCTCGTTCACCTAACGTCAGCCACCGACCGCTCTTCCGCGAAAACGCTCCGGCACCCCTTGCCGCCGAGTTATCATTGTGATATCATAATGACATCAACTGCCGCGAACTGTTTCGCGGCTTGCATCCGTGGATTTGAAAGGAGGCCGTAGAACCATGACCACCGAACGTCCCACCTCGGCCCTCAGCGGCGCCGTGGGCTTGATCGTCTTCGTCTTCCTGGTCGCGGTGGCGATCATGACGATCGTGCACGGGATCGGCGAGCAGCGCCCGCTCTTCATCGTCGGCGTGGGGATGCCGCTCCTCCTGCTGGCGGCGCTGGCCGCCGCGGGGCTCTTCACCGTGCAGCCGAACCAGGCGGTGGTACTGATCCTGTTCGGCACCTACGTCGGCACGGTGCGGCACAGCGGGTGGTGGTGGACCAACCCGTTCAACACGAGGAAGCGGATCTCGCTTCGCGTGCGCAGCCTGAACGGGCAGGCGATCAAGGTGAACGACGCCATGGGCAACCCGGTGGAAATCGCGGCGGTCGTGGTCTGGCGCGTGCGCGACTCGGCCATGGCGACGTTCGACGTCGAGGACTTCGAAGCGTTCGTGGCCGTGCAGAGCGAGACCGCGGTGCGCCACCTGGCGACGGAGTATCCCTACGACACCGAGGGGCCGGACTCCATCTCGCTCCGCGGCAGCATCGACAAGGTCTCCGACTTCCTGCGCTCCGAGCTCCAGCAGCGCCTGCAGACCGCGGGCGTCGAGGTGATCGAGGCGCGCCTCAGCCATCTGGCCTACGCGCCGGAGATCGCCGGCGCGATGCTCCAGCGGCAGCAGGCCGCGGCGATCATCGCCGCGCGCCAGCGTATCGTGGACGGCGCGGTCGGCATGGTGGAGATGGCGCTTGCGCGCCTCGCCGCGAACAACGTCATCGACCTCGACGAGGAGCGGAAGGCCGCGATGGTCTCGAACCTCCTCGTGGTGCTGTGCGGCGAGCGCGCGGCGACGCCCGTGCTGAACGCCGGCACGCTGCACCAATAGGAGCGGAATGGCGGAGCGGAAAGCGTTCCTGCTGCGGATCGATCCCGCGCTCTGGGAAGCCCTGGAGAAATGGGCCGCGGACGAGCTGCGCAGCGTGAACGGCCAGATCGAGTACTTGCTCGCGCGCGCCGTGGACGCCGCGGGAAGGGCGCCGCGCTCGGCGGGCAAGCGCGGACCGAAGAAGGAGAGCTAGAGGGCGACGCAGGACAGCT
>DASSLZ010000096.1:0-8535 GCA_035689165.1 Candidatus Eiseniibacteriota bacterium
AGGAGGTCGACCGCCTCGCAGAGCAGCTCGCCCACGATCTGCAGCCGCGTGCCGACCTGGCCGTAGTCTCCGGAGGCCCACGCGGCCTGCTGGCGGGTCTTGATCGCCTCGAAGTCCGGCCCCGGGCGGTCGGCCAGGACCGAGTGGGGGTAGACGGCGGCGCCGTTCGCGCCGCTCGGCGCGGGGATGCCGGCGCCGGAGTCCAGAGTCCTCAGGGTCGATTTCATGGCGGCTCTCCTTCTCGTCGTGGGGTTCCGTCGTTCCGCGGCCCCGGCGGGGCGGCGCGCACACGAATAGGATGCCGCGCGGCTCTCATTGACGTCTGGCTGCGCGTCGGGAACACTTGTCCGATCGTCCAGAACTTCACGAAGCCTTGCCGTCCGTCCGCCGGCTCTTGCCGGCCATCCGGGGAGACGATGAGCGGGGATACCCTTTCCGATCTCCTGCGCGCCGTCCGGTTTCGCGGCGCGGTCTTCTACTACATCGAGGGCTCGCCGCCTTGGGTGGCGGAAGCGCCGCCTGCGCGCGAGATCATTCCGGCGATCATGCCCGGCGTGGAGCACATGATCGAGTTCCACGGCGTCGTGAAGGGATCGTGCTGGGCCGCGATGGTGGGGGAGCCGCCCGTCCGCCTCGAGGAGCGCGATCTGATCCTCTTTCCGCAGGGGGATCCGCACGTCGTCTCCAGCGCGCCCGGCATGCGGCCGCAGTCGGTGGATCCCAATCTCTACTTCACGCCGCGCCCGCCTCAGCTTCCGTACGCGCTCAGCATGGAGGGAGAGCGGATCAACACCACGACGCTCGACGGGGGCGGCCGCGACCGCACGACCATCATCTGCGGATTCCTGGGTCTCGACGCCAAGCCCTTCAATCCGCTGCTCGCGGCGCTCCCGCGTGTGCTGAAGGTTCCGGGGAGCTCGCTCGGCCCCGAGAGCTGGGTGGCGAACTTCCTGCGGGCCGTGGTCCTGGAATCGAACGCGCGCCGTCCCGGAGGCGAGGCGGTGCTGGAGCGGATGAGCGAGATGCTCTTCGTCGAGGCGCTCCGCCGCTACATCGACTCGCTTCCGGCGGAGGAGACCGGCTGGCTGGCGGGGACGCGCGATCCCGCGGTCGGCCGGGCCCTGGCGCTCCTGCACGAGCGTCCAGGCCAGGTGTGGACGATCGAACGTCTCGGCGAGGAGGCTGGGATGTCGCGGTCGTCGCTCCACGAGCGGTTCGTGCATTTCATCGGCCAGCCGCCGATGCAGTATTTGACCCAGTGGCGGATGCAGCTCGCGTCGGGGATACTTCGCGAAACGAACGCCAAGGTGCTGGAGATCGCCCTCGAGGTGGGCTACGAGAGCGAGGCAGCCTTTTCGCGGGCGTTCAAACGCGCCGTGGGGATGGCTCCGGGCGCGTGGCGCCGGTCGAAACGCTCGCCGGGACCGTCGCGAACCTAGTCGGATCCGCGCGTCGCCGCGCGCGAGGCCAGCGAGCCCTGCGAGAGTACGTGCAGCCCTCCCGCCGAGGCCGCCGCGAGCAGCCGGCCCGGCGTGCCGGGATCGACGCTCAGCGTCCACACATGGTCGGACGCCAATCCGTCCGTCGTCATCCGCTTCCAGGTCGAGCCCCCGTCCCTGCTCTGGAAGATGCCTCCCCACGTGAAGTCGCTCACGTAGACCGCCCGGCCCCCGGGGTCGAGGGCGATGCCGGTGAGGTCGGAGTGGGGCAGTCCGCCGCCGAGGCGGCGCCACGTCGCCCCCTGATCGCGAGAGCGGTAGAGCCCGCCGTTGGTCGTCGCGAAGAGGACGCGATCATCGGTGGGCATGAAGGCCACCGCGTGGACCCCCGCGCCGAGAGCGTCGGAGACGCGCGACCAGGTGGCTCCGCCGTCCCGGCTGCGGAAGACGCCGGACTTCGTCGCGGCGATGACGAGGTCGGGGTCTTCGGGTGAAGCCGCAAGCCCGGTGACCTCCGCGTCGCCGACGCGCTCGGCGCGCTTCCAGCTGCGCCCGCCGTCTTCGCTGGCCATGAGTCCTTTCGTGGTCGCGGCCAGCAGCGTCCCGGGCGTCCGCGCGATCAGCTCCGTCACGCGAGGATGCGCTTCCTGGCCGTCGATCCGAGTGGGCAGCCGCACCCACGCCGGCGCGTCCGGCGCGCGCGCGAAGACGCCGTCATCCGTGCCGGCGAGCAGCGTGGGCCCGAGCACGGCCAGGGAGAGAACCTGGCGTCCATCCATGCCCTCGCCGAGCCGCTGCCAGGGCCCGCCCACGGTCGGGGAGACGAACACGCCGCCGTAGTGGGGAGCGCCCCATTCCGCGACCACGATCCGGCTGCCCGGGTCATCGAAGAGCACCTTGAAGACGAACCGCTCGGAGAAGCCCGTGTTGCTGGTCACCCAGGTCTGGCCGCGGTCGGTGCTGCGCAGGACGCCGGCGCCCTCGGTCCCGAGGAGAATGCCGCCGCCGGGCAGGGCCACCACCGCGTTCACGACCAGCTCCTTGCGGGTCGCGCGCCGCCAGGTGCCGCCGTCGTCCTCGCTGACGAAGAGCCCTTCGGTGGTTCCCGCGAGGAGCAGCCCGTCGCCCAGGGCGAACGCCCGGGTTCGCCGGCTCGAGTAAGGGATGCCGGGCAGCTTGGTCCACCGCGCGCCGCCGTCTTCGGAGTGATAGATCCCCGAGCACGCGGTGGCGAAGAGCGCGCGGGGGTTGCGCCGGTCCACGGTCAGGGTCATCACGTCCGAGTCGTCGATGATTCCATCGTGCGCGGCGGCCCAGGCGGCGCCGCCGTTCACGGTCTTCCAGGAGAGATGCCACGTTCCGGCGAGCAGGACGCGGGGATTGTCCGGATCGAAGGCCAGCGATTCGATGTTCCGAAGATCGGGGTGTCCCGCCGGAGAGATGCGCGCCCAGCTCTGGCCGCCATTCTTGGAGAGGAAGACGCCGGTCAAGGTCCCGGCCGCGATCACGCGCTCGTTCGAGGGGGCGATGGCCAGCGCGCGCACCGATTCGCCCTGGATCCCCGGGAGCAGCGTGAACGATTCGCCCCCGTCGGTGCTGCGCGCGACGCCGCCGCCTGCCCCGTGGACCTCCCAGTAGCCCACGTACACCGTTCCATCCGAATCCACCTTGATCTCGTCGAGGCTGCACCCGCGGCAGGGAAATCCCGGGTCGAGCCGGGTCCACCGGGTACCGGCGTCGTCGGATCGGTAGAGGATCCCCTCGGCGGTCCCGAGGTAGACCCGCTCGGGGCGACTCGGATCGGCCGCGAGCGAACGCACGTTGCCGCCCGGGGCTCCTACGGGGATCCAGCTCTGGGCGCGCGCCGGGGCCGCTCCCAGAAGGAGCGCCATGACGAGGGCGGCATGGAAGGAATGACACGCGCGGCGGACCGCGGCGAGCGACCGGAACGGGGCAATCATCGTAGTCCTATATGCTTCACCGCGAGGCCGGCCCATCCGGGCCCGCGGAATCGAAGTCTCATAACGTGTATTGCATCAGGCGTGCCGCGGGGCGAACCCGTTCGGGCCCGCCCCGCATGTGCACTGCATTTGACGCCGGATCGATTACGGTCCGCTCGCTCCTTCGGGCACGAACCAGACCTCGACGCGGCGGTTCTGCGCCTGCGAATCCCTGTCGGAACCGGTCGCGATCATCTTGGTGCTGCCGGCGGACCGAGTCGTGACGCGCGCCACTTCGACGTGCCGCTCGTTCACCAGGTAGTCGCGGATCGCGTCGGCGCGCCGCTGGGCGATGTCGGACGACCGCTCGTGAGAGTCCGCGTGCCCGATGATGACCACGGTGGCGCGTGGATCAGCGCTCAGCCGCTGCGCCACGTCGTCCAGGCACGCCTTGTCCACATTGGTGATCCGGGAGAGATTGTTCGGGAAGCCGCCCGCGATGCAGGAGACCGCTTCGGCTTTCCGCTGCGGCTCCATGAGCGCGACCGTGGCGTCGCAGGTCGACGTGTTGCCGTGGTCGTCCGTGACGCGCACCGTGATGGTCGCGGTCGAGGGCGGGGCCACGCTGGCGAAGTCGAAGGTGGCGACGGCGCCGTTTCCGGCCACGTGCCCGGTCGGCGAGTTGTACTCGTAGGTGACCGGTCCGCCCTCGGGATCGCTCGCCGTGACGGTGATGCTCGCGGTCTCGCCGGGAAGAATCTGAGCGCGGTCGACGACGCAGGTCACCGTCGGCGGCTGGTTGGCCACCTCGGTGTGCACCTCTTCGACGTGCTCGTGATGCCCGCCGAACAGGAAGCTCAAGCCGAGCATCGCTTCCACGTTGCCCTGCGATTCGTCCACTTCGTCGCCGACCTTCACGCTCACGTAGCGGCCGTCCGCGCGGAGCGCCACGCCGGGCGAGAGGAAGGCGCGGAAGCCCGCGCCGGCGTTCCAACCGAAGTCGCACGATTCGCCGAACCCTTCGGCGTGAAATTTCTCGTTGCCGGCGCCCGCGGTCAGGAACGGCCGAAAGCCTCCGTGCCCCAGGTTGTAGAGCAGGTTGAGGCGCAGCGCCTCCGCGGTCACGTCGGTGTTCTCCAGTCCGAGAATCTCGAAGTCGGTCTCCGACTTCACCCGCTGGCCGGAGGCCTCCAGGCTCACCTTGTCGGAGAGCCAGTAGCCCAGGCGGACGCCGGGGAAGAACTTGTTCTCGGGCCGGAAGATTCCGTAGTCGTCAAACCAGATGTGCCCGCCGTAGATGCCGAGCTCCAGCTGGCCCTTCTCGCCTCCCGCAAAGGCCGGAGTCGCGGACACGAGGAGCACGGCGACGAGCGCCATGATGGTGCTTCGCATGGAATGTCCTTTCCTGATGGACGCGGGGCGGTCGGTCCGCGGGCGTCCCGTACGATCCCCGGACCTCATGGCACGACGATGAACGCTGCATCCAGCGTCACCGCTCCGGTGCGGGACAGGGCCCGGCCGTTCAGCCGCGCTCCGGAGAGGAGCGTGATCGACTGATTCGCCAGGATCGTTCCCTGGAAGACGGAATTGGAGCCGAGGGTCGCCGTGGTGCCGACCAGCCAGATCACGTTCTTGGCCTGGGCCCCTCCGGTGAGGACGACCTTGCTGCCCGCGGCGGTCGTGAGATCGGCCGCCGTACGGATGATGAAGACGGCATCGGGATTGCCCAGCGCATTCAGCGTGACCGTGCCCGAAAGCGTGAGCGGGGAGGCCGTGTCGTAGAGTCCTGGGGAAAGGGTCATGCCGGACAGCTCGCTGCCCGGCAGCGTCAGCACCGTCGTCGAACGCGCCGTCACGTCGTTGATCGCCGTCGTCAGGTCGACGAGCGCGGTCGCCGAAGTGGCGTTGCCTGCCTGGGTCGTGCCGCTCACCGTGGCGGGTGGGAAGCCCGTCACGGTCGTGCCGGGGCTGACACCGATGTCGCCGGTGATGACCGTGGCGCCCGTGCTGACCACGGAGTCCTGCGCCAGGACCGCGTACGTCGAGGTCGTTCCGAGAACAACTACGGCCGGACCCGCGCCGCCGCTCTCGAGCACTCCGAGAGGCTTGTCCTTGTCGCAGCATCCAGCGACCACGAGCGCGAGCAATGGCGCCGCGATCCACGAAATTCGACTCTCTATGCGCATCATTGGATTCCTCCTCATACCGCCGGGCCATGACTTCGAAACGTAGCTCCGGGTTGGAGGAGCGCCGTTGGCCCGGCTCACCGGGAGGGGCCGGCACGGATCTGCCGCCCCACAGAATCCGGCATTCCACGCAGGAAGAGTGCCCGCGGGCCCCATGGCGCCTGAGGGGTCGGCCTAAGCTGCTCCGTCTGGACGAGTTAAGCCGAGGGGGTTTTGGAGGCGGCCGGGTGTATCATCGATGCCTCTTTGGGAAAGAGGTTTCAAACCCCGGGCGTCTTCTTCAACCGGCGGGGCAGTACGGGCGGCGGCGGCACTTGCTTGCTTGGACCACGGAAAGGTCGCCCTTCATGGGTTTTGATGTCGTCGCACGAGCCTCGAGGCTCGCGGTCCTCGTCGTCGTCTCGTGGCTGGTCGCCCTCCCGGCGTTCGGCGGCGAGCCTCCGGCGGTGGAATTCCTGTCGCCGCGTCCCGGCGCCGCCATGATCCTCCCCGAGACCAACATCATCGTTCGTCCCGGCGGCGTCGTGACCGAGAGCGGAAGCGAATGCCTCCGCGTCACGGGTTCAGTTTCAGGTTCGCACGCCGGTACCCTTCGCCTCTCCGACGACCGCCGAACCGTGACGCTTCAACCCGATCTCCCGTTCGTCGTCTCCGAGACGGTGACCTGCCGGCTCGAGACGGGGCTCTCCACCGATTCGCGCGGCCCGATTGCGCCCGGCGTCTTCTCCTTCACGATCGCGGGACCCGAGCGCGAAGCGCTGCGGGATCAGCCGGCGCCCGCCGACGTGGATGAAGACCTCGCCAGCGCCCTTGCATCGGGCTCGCCTGCGGCGGGAAATGCGTCGAGCGCCGCTCCCGCCGAGTCCCTGCCGTTCGATTTCCCCGCGATCCATGCCGAGGTTCCGGGTGTGCCCGCGCCGGGGCGGCTCTTCGTGAGCGACGTCTTCTTCAACATCCGCGGGCCGCGGATCCCGTCGTATCTCATGATTCTGGAGAACGACGGCACGCCCTACTGGTACCGGCAGATCGACGGCGTGGGCCTCGACTTCAAGATGCAGCCCGACGGGAGGCTCACCTATTTCGACTCCGCGCACGACGCGTTCTACGCGATGGATGCCCGGTACGCGGTGGTCGACAGCTTCCGCTCCGGCAACGGGTATTCGACCGACAACCACGACCTGCTGCTCCTTCCGAACGGACATGCCGTGCTGATGAGCGCGGATCCTCAGATCATGGACCTGAGCGCCATCGGCGGATACCCGAACGCGGTCGTCATCGGACTGATCATCCAGGAGCTGGACCAGGAGAAGAATGTCGTCTTCCAGTGGCGGAGCTGGGACCACTTCCAGATCACCGACATGCTCTTCCATCGAATCGATGTGCCGCTGGTGGACTACGTGCACGGCAACTCGATCGACGTGGACTCTCAGGGGAACTTCATCCTCTCCTCGCGCCACATGAACGAGGTGACCAAGATCAGCCGGGCGACGGGCGAGATCCTCTGGAGGCTGGGCGGGAAGAACAACCAGTTCCGGTTCGTGAACGAGCCGATCGCGTTCTCCCACCAGCATCACGCGCGCCTGCTCCCCGACGGACATCTCACGATGTTCGACAACGGCAACTTCCGCCTCCCGCAGTTCTCGCGCGCGGTGGAGTACGCGATCGACGAGACGAACAAGACCGCGACGCTCGTGTGGCAGTACCGCCTGACCCCCGACGTGTTCGGCGTCGCGTTCGGCTCGGTGCAGCGCCTGGGCAACGGCAACACCCTGATCGGGTGGGGCGCGACCCAGCCGACCCTGACCGAGGTGGACCCCGTCGGCCGGATCGTCTCGCGCCTGACGTTCGACAGCGGCGTGGCCTCCTACCGCGCGTTCCGCTTCGAATGGCCTTCGTTCAAGCCCGCGTCGATCGCGTTCGATCCCTCCACGATCGCGCTGGATCCGGCTACCGGGCAGGATCCGGAGCGCGGGACGATCCGGGCCCGGATCGCGCCCGTGGACAGTGATTTTTCCGCGGCGGAGGTCATCGTTCCGAGCATCCGCCTGGGCGGCTCCGTCCTGGCGGATACGACGAGCGCCCAGGCCGATCCCGACGGCCTGGTCGTGCTCTTTCCGCGCGATGGGGTCGAGCCGTTGCTCGCGCCGGGAACGAACCGCCTCGAGGTGACCGGATCGCTGACCAGCGGAGAACGGTTCCGGGGATTCGGCTCGATCGAAGCGGTGGGGACCCTCGCGCGCCGCGACTCGGGCGCGCCGCCGAAGCTGGTATCGGCGCCGGGGAGGTTGCCGGTGGAGCTCGTAACGGCAGGTGTCTCCGGAACGCGACAGACCTTCGCCGTCTATGACATACATGGACGCCTGGTGCGGCGCGGACAGGTTCCTGCCGGCGCCGCGCGGGTCTCGTGGGATGGACGGGATCGGGACGGCCGCCCGGCCGCGTCCGGCGTCTACCTCATCCGCGTGGAAGACGGCTCGCCGCGCAGCGCCGCGAAGGTCGCGATCGTCCGTTAGCGCAGCACGGGACCTCTGCGCTCCCAGCGGGTCCTCACCCCCACGGCTCGATGTTCGGTGGGTTGTTCTCGAACGTATTCCCCTTTCAAGACCATTCCGACATCCAGTAAGGGGCTGACTCCGGCTCCGGCCCGTGGTAGAGAAGTAGCTCTCGACGTCCTTACTCCCGCGTTCCAGGCGACACTCACGTCACGGCGGAGGTCCCCTATGGCACGACCCGTTCGCATCGTCCTCGCATTCGCCGCGCTCGCGCTGATCGGCGCTCCCTCCGCGCGGGCGCAGCAGATCCTGATCGACAAGCCGGTGCGCGCGGGAGAGCTGATGTGCTTCCCGGACCTGAACGATCCGACGGCGTACTACTACGTGAACGACAAGCCGCATTTGGCGACCGACGCCAATGGAAAGCCCCAGTTCTCATTCTTGAGGTACGTGGAGAACGTGCGGTCGGGAGCGACGG
>DASSLZ010000097.1:0-3717 GCA_035689165.1 Candidatus Eiseniibacteriota bacterium
CGGCGCCCGCCCCCACGTACGCGGTCGTCACCGTGACGACCGCGATGTCGCTCTTGGGGTACTGCCGCACGCTCAGGGAGCGGATCGACTGGAGTCCGGCGATCAGGACGACCAGGCTGACGACCATCGCCAGCACGGGCCGTCGAACGAACAGATCGGTGAGTCGCATCAGCTGTCCTCCGGCCTCGGAGCGGGATTGTCGCTCGGGCGGATCGAGTTATTGACCTGGATCGCGGCACCATTCCGGAGCTTGAACACGCCGGACGTCACCACGACCTCTCCGGGCTTGAGCCCGGAGAGCACCGAAGCCTGATCCCCGCGCCCGGCGCCCAGCTTCACGAAGCGCTGCTCGACGCCGGAGTAGGTCTTGCCGTTCGGGCCCTTCTGGGGCGCCACCACGAATACGGAGTTTCCGTACGGCGCGTAGGAGACCGCCGAGGCTGGGACCGCGATCATGGGACCGCTGGTGCCCACGTGGGCGTGCACCTCGACGTACATCCCCGGCCGCAGCCTTCCGGCGGTATTCCGGAACGTGGCCTGCACCTGGACGTTTCGCGTCGCCTCGTCCACGACCGAGTTGATCGCGTTGATCTGCCCCGCGATCTCGGCGCTGCCGGTCGTGCTGTCCGCCGTGATCTCCACGGTCATGCCGGGCCGAAGCGACTTCACGTCGTCCTGCGGCAGGGCGAAGTCGACGTAGACGGGGTCCATCGACTGGAGCGGCACGACGGGCGCTCCCCCTTCGAGATACTGGCCGAGATTCACCTGGCGGATCCCGAGCACCCCGGAGAAGGGGGCGCGGATCCGCTTCCGCTCGATCGTGGCCCGGATCTCCCCGGCGCGCGCCTCGGCCTGCTTCGCCTCGGCGGCGACCCGGTCGTATTCGGCCTGCGCCACGACGCCCTTCGCGAGGAGCTGCTTCGCCCGGTCCAGGTTGAGCTGCATGAGATCCCGCTGCGACTCGGCGGCCGCGAGCTGGGCGCGCTCCTGCCGCGTGTCCAGCCGGACGAGGATCTCGCCCGCCTTCACGTGCCGGCCGGAGTCGAACGCGATCTGCTCCACGATCCCGGGCAGGTCGGCGCTCACCATCACCCCGTGCACCGCCGCGACCGAGCCGACCGCTTGCAGGGTGGTCGGCCAGGACTGCTCGCGCGCCACGGTCGTGGTGACCGCCTCGGGCGGCGGCTGCCAGGAGGAGAACTGCGCGATCGCGGCACGGATCTGAAAGAACTTCACGAGGCCGATGGCCGTCAGGAAGACGACCAGGGCCGCCAGCGTGAACACCATTCGCCTTCGCATGACGTATCCCTCCCTATCGAGACGAGTCGTCGAGCTGGATGCCGCGGTCTTCGATCAGCTGGCCGGTCGCGCGCGCCAGCTCGGTGCGCGCCGTCCGGTAGTCCGTGAGGGCCGAGATCTCGTCGAGCCGGGCCCGGGACAGGTCGTTCTGCCGCGTGAGAATCAGGAAGTTGGTGGAGAGTCCGGCGTCGTATCGGTCGCGCTCGGCGGCCAGCTGCACCTCCGCGGCCTCGCGTCCGGAGCGCGCGGCCTCGATGCGCTGCCCCGCGGTTTCCACGGCCGCCGTCGCGTCCAGGACCTCGGCGCGGATCTGCTTCTTGATCCGCCCGGCGTCGGCCGCGGCCTGCCGTTCCGCGTGGCGCGCGATCGCCGCGTTTCCGCGCGCCTCGCGGTTCAAGATGGGAAGCTGGAGCTCGACCCCGACGCGCGCGGCGTGATAGCCGCCTCGCTCCAGCGAGTCAAAGGAGCGATCCCAGCGGCCATCCAGCTCGGGCGGGAGCGTCCCGCCCGATCCGGCGAGTCCGGACAGGCCGAAGCGGTCGTAGCGGAGGACGGCGTCCAGCCGAGGCCAGATCCCGTCTTGGTAGTAGGACGCCTCGGCACGGCGGCGCTCGATGACCGACTCGGCCACGTCGAGCTCGGGGCGCTGCGCGAAGGCGTGATCGAGTGCGCGCGCCACGTCCACCGGCGCCGGCTCGGGATCGTCGGTCTCGACGGGTGCCAGATCCTCGGACCAGAGCGCGTCGTCCGCCCCGTCCAGGATCAGGAGCTTGAGCGCGTTCTCGGCGCGGGCGAGCGCTTCGCGGGCGGCAAAGAGGTCGCCGCGCCGGCGCTCCAGCTCGGCCCGGGGCTGCGCCAGCTCCGTCTTGGGCGCCTCTCCGATGTCCACCCGATGCCCGGTCTCGTCCAGCTGCGACTGCGCGAGGTCCACCGCCTCCTGCCGCACCCCCACTTCCAGCCGCGCCTCCGTCAGGGTCCAGTAGGCACGCTCCACGGACGCCACGGTCTCCGAGACGGAGCGGCGCAGCGAAGCCGCCGCACCCGCCCGCCCCGCACGCGCCACCCGCACCGAGAGCCGCGCCGCGTCGGTGTTCCGGTCGCGAAGCAGCGGCTGGCGCAGCTGGGCGCCGACCTGGGTGCGGTACGCGGGCGAGAGGAAGGCGAGCCCCTCGCCCACCGTCTCCCGCGAGCCCTGGGCGTGCAGCGACAACGCTCCGCCCGTGGGAAGAAGCTGGCGGAGCGACACGGCCGCGTCGCCGGTCTCGACTTCGGGCGCGATCACGCCCAGCGGCGAGCCGTAGAGCACGGTCGGCTCGGTGCTCCGGGACCATCCTCCCTGCCCTTCGAGCACCGGGTCGTACGCGCCGTGCGCGCGCCGCACCGCGGCCTTGGCGGAGGCGAGCGATTCGCGATCGATCACGAGGCCTTCGTTCCGCCGCAGCGACATCTCGATCGCTTCGTTCAGCGAGAGCGAGCGGCCGGCGACGGGCGCCGGCATCGCGGCGAGCATGGCTCCCAGGGCGAGGGCCGTGATGGTTCCGAGTTCGAGGGCGCGGCGCGTCATGACACGCCCTCCTTCAAGTGGCTCCCGCCGTGACCGAGGTCGCACCGCTGGAGCCGGTCGTCGATGTAACGGGAGAAGCGCGCGAGCACCTTGGGATCCAGCCCCGCGAGGGAGATCTGCTCGCCGGCGGTGAGCTCCATGCCTCGCTGGATCAGCTCGGTCAGGACGGCACGCGCGTCGTGAGTGAAGCGGCGGCGCAGGGCCTCGTCCGTCGCCAGGATTCCGATGACACGCTCGACATTCACTTGGCTCATGGGGGTCTCCTTTCACGAGCCTTCTATGTCAATCGGCGTGCCACGTCGCTGTTCTTGCCATATGTCGGTCGATCCCGATGCGGCGCATGGCATTTCGGTCTGATCCGCGAACGCGAGGCCGAGACGCGATGTGTCGGGGGTTGTCGATAAATCGACAGTCCGTCGATTTCCACGCGCACGGGTTGCAGGAGTAGCGGCGATTCCTACGGGCGGTGAAACGCAAAACGCCGGGCTCCCCGAAGGGAACCCGGCGCGGGGTGAGGATGGGGCGGGACTGGGAAGTTAGGAACGGTCGCTTTCCGCGCGGGCAGTTCGCCGCGCGGGCACTCTATTGCACGCCGTACTTCTCGAGCCGTGAGTAGAGCTGGGCGCGCGAGAGACCCAGGAGACGCGCGGCCTTCGTCTTGTTCCCCTTGGCCTGACCGAGCGCGCGTTCCAGGAACCCGCGCTCGACCGCGGCGAGGTCGATGCCGTCGACCGGAAGCGCCAGCGTATCGACGCCATTCCCGTTCGGCGCCGGCGAACGCCGCGGAGGCGTCGGGAGATGCTCGCGCGTGATCAGGCCGCCGTCGCAGAGAAGGATCGCGCGCTCGATCGCGT
>DASSLZ010000098.1:0-7972 GCA_035689165.1 Candidatus Eiseniibacteriota bacterium
CCGCCGCTCGAGCGGCGTGTCGCCGCGCAGCCCGTTCACCTGTGCCCAGCCCGTGATCCCCGCCTTCACGTGATGGCGCAGCATGTAGCGCGGCACCGAAGCGCGGAACTGGTGCACGAAGAGCGGCTGCTCGGGACGGGGCCCTACCAGGCTCATGTCGCCGACGAACACGTTCCAGAGCTGCGGCAGCTCGTCCAGCGAGAGCTTCCGGAGCACCGCGCCGGCGCGCGTGCGGCGCGGATCGTCCTTCTTGGTCCACCGCGCGCCGTCCGATTCGGCCTCCGGCACCATGGTGCGGAACTTGAGCATCCGGAAGCGCCGGCCGTTCAGCCCCACGCGATCCTGGACGAAGAAGACGGGGCCCCTGGAATCCAGCTTGATCCACGCCGCGATCGCGAGCAGGACCGGCCACAGGACGAGCAGCCCGGCGCCCGCGAAGACGACGTCGAAGGCGCGCTTCAGGACGCCGTTCCAGCCCTGGTCGGGGCTCTCCGTGACCAGGACCACCGGCATGCCGTCGAAGTCCTCGACGCTCGCGTTCAGCGTGAACGCGCGGGCCAGGTCGGGAACCAGCCGCACCGCGGCCGTGGAATCGCTGAGCCGCTCCAGCGCGAGAAGCTCGGCTTCATATTCCTCGCGCGCCAGCGCGAGGTACACCAGCTGGGCGCCCGTCATCTCCACCAGCTCCGGCAGGTGTTCCACGTCCCCGAGCACGGGCAGCCCGGCGACTTCGGCGCCCGGCTCGGCGCGCGGCGCCGCGCTCACGAAACCGTGCACCTGGAAGCCGTAGTCGGCGTGCAGCGTCATCTTCCGCGCCACGTGCGCCGCCATCGGCCCCGTTCCCACGATCAGCACGTGGCGCAGGTTCAGCCCCTGCCGCCGGAGCCGGCGCAACGCGGAGCGCACGGCGACGCGCGCCACGCAGAGCGCGAACGCCGCCAGGACCGCGAAGAGGAGGAGCACGGAGCGCGCGACCTCGCCCCGGAGGAAGTAGGAACCGAGCGCCGCGAGCGCCGCGACGATCGCGATCGCCTGGAGCACCGCGAGCAGCTCCTGCGAGAGCCGCGCCGTGCGCGCCGATCGGTAGAGGCGGAAACTCCGCAGCACGAGGAGGGACACCGGCGTGAGCACGGCACCCATCCAGAGATAGGTGCGCATGGGCGGAATTCCGAGCGGCGCCGCCAGCGGAAGCAGGTGAAAGCGCGCCCAGTAGGCCGCCATCCAGGAGCCGAAGATGAGGAGGGCGTCCAGGGCGAACACGGCGCTGGCGAAGAGCTGGCGGTGCCTCGAGAACATGCGGCCTCAGTGGCTCCGGGTGGTCACGATCGAAGCGGCGGCGGTCCGAGAAGGGCGCGCGCGGCCGCCTCCACCTCGGCGATCTCGATCAGGTTCACGCAGGGCAGCTCCGGACGGACGCATCGCACCTGGGTGCAGGGAAAACAGGGGACGCGATGGTGAAGTGCGACGACCCGCTCGGCCCACGGGCGGAACCGCCGCGGGTCCTGCGGCCCGAAGAGCGCCGCCACCGGCGTGCCGCATGCGGCCGCCAGGTGCGCGATTCCACCGTCGTTTCCGATGAGGAGCCGGGATCGCTGGAGCAGCGCGGCCGCCTCGACGATGGAGAGCGTCCCGAACCACGAGAGGGCGCTCCCGCGCGCATGCGACCGCACCGCGGCCTCGACGTCCCGCTCCCCCGCCGAGCCCACGACGACGACTTGCGCATGATAGTTCGCCTCGATCCAATCGGCAATCGCGGCAAACCGCTCCGGGAGCCAGGCGCGCGGCGCCCACGAGGCGCCGGGATGAAGCGCCACCAGGGGCCGGTCCGCCGGGACGCCGGCTTCGGCGAGCCGTCGCGCCAACGACTCGCGCGCGGAAGCGGGAACGTTAACCTGGACGCGCGCGCCGGCTGCGCTCGCGCGGACGCCGAGCAGAGGCTGGACGATCGCGAGATTCGCTTCCACCTCGTGGAGCGGCGGCCGCTCGGGATGGAGCCGCCGCCTGATCCAGTCGCGAAGCCGCGCCGTGCCGCGATCCAGCCGGCGCGTCGCGCCCACCTGGAACGGAAGGAATAACGTGCGCGCGTCGCCCCGCAGCTCGACCACCACGTCGTAGCGCGCGCCTTCCGGCACCGGGGGCGAGGGCCGCGCGTCGCCGCCTGCGCGGCGATAGCGCGGCGAATCGTACGTCCGAACCCGCGTGAGGAACGGCAGCCCCTCGAACAGGGGCGCGACCGAGGGCGCGATCAGGAGGTCGATCTCCGCCTCCGGATGAGCGCGGCGCAGCGCCTGGAGCGCCGGGGTGGCGGTGATCACGTCGCCCAGATGGTCCAGCTTCACGACCAGGATCCGGCGAACCGGTCCGCGGCGCAGAAGCCCGATGAGATTCACGACGGCGGAGACGAGCGCGGAGATGAGGAGGAGCCCGTACTCGCTCACGTGCGGAGCGCCGCCTCCCCCGCCGGGCGCTCGGGTCGCGACGATCCGACCCGCCCGACGACCTCCCCGATCAGGGCCGCCTGGAGGCGCGCGGTCGATTCCAAGGACCACCGCGCCTCGGCCAGCGCGCGCCCCTGCGCGCCCAGGCGGAGCCGCTCGGCGGGATTGCGCAGGAGCCGGACGACCGCGTCGGCCAGTTCGCGCGGCGCGTCGGCGCACGCGTAGTGAAGCTCCGGCTCCAGGTCCAGCCCCTCGGCGGCGAGCGAGGTGGCGGCGACCGGAGCGCGCGCGGCCATCGCCTCGACGATCTTCACGCGCGCGCCCGCGCCGACCCAGAGCGGCACCAGCACGACCGTCGCGCGCGAATACTCCTCCTCCATCGACGGCACGTCGGCCGCGACTTGGACGCGGTCGCCGGCGCGCGACGCCGCCGCGCGCAGCGGGGCCGGAGGGGCCTTCCCGGCCAGACGCAACCTGGCCTCGGGCGCCTCCGCGCGGATCCGGGGCCAGCCTTCTTCGAGAAAGCGGAGCGCCCCCTCGACGTTGGGCGCCCAGGCGAACGATCCGGGAAGGAGCACCACCGGCGGGCGGACGGGGCTGGGCTCCAGGAAGCGTCCGAGATCGATTCCGACCGGAAGCGTTCGCACGCGCGCTTCCGGAGCGAGACCGCGGAGCGACGCCGCTTCCCCCTCCTGGATCGCGAGCACGAGCGCCGCGCGTTCACACAGCTCCCGCTCCGCGCGCCGCAGCCGTCCGGCCTGGAGCCGCGCGTAGAGTCCCGCCGCGGTTGGGCCGCGGTCTTTGGCCTGGCGCTCCATCCACCGGTGTTCGGCGTTGTGCTCGCGCAGCACCATCGGCACCCCGCTCAGGTCCTCGACGTAGGGGGCCAGATGGAGATGGTTCGCCAGCGCGAACTCCGGCCGGTCGCGCGCCACCGCCTCGCGGACGGCCCGCGCGAACGCCGGGTCCTGGTAGCGCGCGAGCGTGAAGGGCCAGCGTCCCAGGGCGCCGCGCCAGGCCGCGACCGGAAGCGGCGGCGGCCGGTGCGCCACGCGCACGATCCGCGCGCACGCGGCGGCGACGGGCTCGGCGACCGGGGCGGAGACTTCCGCCGGCGGCACGAACGAGATCAGCGTGACGTCGTGGGTGCGGGCCGCGGACCAGACGCTCTGCCAGAGGACGATCCGTCCTCCGTCATCCAGGGGCCACGGAAATCGAGGGGTCAGAACGAGCGCCGCGGGGCGGGGCATCCACCGATGGTACCCCAGCGCGGGACCGGGCGCTTCCCGCCTCGAGACCGGCGGCGGAGGAGGATGCGGCGAACCCCAGGCCCACCAGGACGCAGAGGAAGTCGAGCAGCTCCTCGTCGCCCAGGTTCCACTCGAACATCCCGGCCACGAGGAACGCGACGAGCCCGGCGACCGCCGCGAGGCGCACCGCCGAAGCCAGGTCGCCGCGCGGGAGCGGCGCGCCCCAGCGATGTCCCGCCGTGCGGAAGAGCCCGATCAGGAGCCACGTGAGCGCGGCCAGCCCCACGACCCCCATCGTCGCCCCCACCTGCACCACCACGTTGTGGAGGTGGCCGTGGTCCTCGGTCGCCTGCGGCACGCGGTACCTCCGGTAGAGCCCGCTCAGATCCTGGATCCCCACGCCCGTGAGGGGATGGTCGCGGAACATGCGCGCGCCCGCGTCCCACATGTACAGCCGCTCCACGTTCCAGACGCTGTGGGTGTCGAAAGCGCTGAGCGCGCGCTCCCGGTAATGCTGCGGCAAGAGGAAGAGTGCCAGGACCGCCGCTCCCGCGAGGATCGGAAGGAAGCGCGCGCGCAGACGACCGAGGATGACCGCGCCCGCGACCAGCGTCGCGATCCAGGCGCTCCGGGTGTAGGAGCCGATCAGCGCGGGAGCGAGGAGCAGGAGGAACGCCGCGGCGCCGATCTTCCAGCGGCGCGGCCCCCGCGCCACGAGCGCCATCGCGACCGTGGCGAGGAGCGTGGCCTGGCCGCCGTAGGTGAGCGCGTGGCCGACCAGGCCCTTCACCCGCGCCGGGAAGACGCCGCCGTCGTGCGCGAACCGGACGAGCGCGTAGACCGTCGCGGGCACCGCGGAGATCAGAAGCGCCACGATCGCGCGCTTCAAAATCTTCGGATCGCGCGCGTGATACGCCGCGACCGGCACGATCGCGAGGAGGAGCCCCTTCGTCACGCGCGGGAAGGCTCGCGCCGGTTCGAGCGCGAACACGGACGCGATCGCAAGAGCCGCGATCCAGCCGAGCGCGGGAAGGTCCACGGGGGTCCGTTGCCAGCGCTGACCGCCGGGCGACCACCAGGCAGCAAGCGTCAGCACGCCGCAGAGCACCACCGCGATCGAGATCGGCGCGATCGACCACGGGAGCGCCGCGGCGAGCAGGAGGAAGGAGAAGGCGGCAGCCTGGTCCAGGAGGGAGCGGGACATGAGCCCGCATCGTCGCGCATGCCCCAGCGAGGGTCAAGCAGGGCGCTTGACGCCTCCCGGGCGCTGCGGCACGATCAGCGCCTCCCATGGAACCGATCTCCCAGGACCGCATGGAGCCGCTCATCGATCCCTCGAGCCGCATCGTCGTGACCGGCGGCACCGGATTCCTCGGCACGCATCTCCTGAACGCGCTGCGCGAGGCGGGCTACGCGAACACCATGGGGTTCGGCTCCGCCGCCTTCGACCTCACGCGCGAGGGCGACGTGCAGCGCCTGCTGGAGGAGACCCGGCCCGACGCGATCGTGCACCTCGCCGCCGCCGTCGGCGGAATCGGCGCCAACCGCCGGCACCCCGGCTCGTTCTTCTACCGCAATCTCATGATGGGCGCCCTCCTCATGGAGCACGCGCGCCGCGCCGGCGTGCGCCGCTTCCTCTCCGTGGGCACCATCTGCAGCTACCCCAAGTTCACGCCGGTCCCCTTCCGCGAAGAGGACCTCTGGAACGGCTATCCCGAGGAGACCAACGCGCCCTACGGGCTCGCGAAGAAGATGCTCCTCGTGCAGTCCCAGGCCTACCGCGACGAGTACGGCTTCGACGCCTCGAACGTGCTCGTGGTGAATCTCTACGGCCCGGGCGACAACTTCGACCCCGAGTCCTCGCACGTGATCCCGGCGCTGATCCGGAAGTGCGTGCTGGCGGCCGATGCCGGCCTGCCCGAGATCGAGATCTGGGGCACGGGGAACGCCACGCGCGAGTTCCTGTACGTCGAGGACGCGGCGCGCGGGATCGTCGCCGCGCTCGAACGTCTCGAGGGGAGCGAGCCGGTCAATATCGGGGCCGGCTTCGAGATCTCGATCCGCGATCTCGCGGCGCGCATCGCCGAGGCGACCGGCTATCGCGGCCGGTTCCGGTGGGATCCCACCAAGCCGGACGGCCAGCCGCGGCGCTCGCTGGACACCTCGCGCGCCGAGCGGCTCCTGGGCTGGACCGCGACCACCTCGTTCGAAGAGGGGCTGGCGAGGACGGTGGCGTGGTTCAAGGCGCGGACGACGGCCGAAGCTCCGCGCGAGTCGCCGCTCCCACGCTGAGCGTTCCCCGCTTCAGCGTCGTCGTCCCCACGCGCGGCGACGGCGAAAAGCTCCAAAAGCTCTTCCTCGCACTCGAACGCCAGACCCTCGCCAAGGACCAGTTCGAGATCGTGCTCGCGTTCGACGGCGCGCCGGTCCCGCCGGCGATTGCCGCGGGCGGATTGAATGCGCAGAGCGCGGCGCGCGCGGTGGCGCTGCCCGAGCGGCGCGGCCCCGGCGCCGCGCGGAACGCCGGCGCTCGCGCCTCGCGCGGCGAATGGATCGCGTTCACCGAAGACGATTGCGAGCCCGCGCCCGACTGGCTCGAGGCCGCGGCGGCGCGGATCGCGCGCGAGCCTGCGCTGGAAGCGCTGGAGGGCGCCACGCTCCTCCCCGACGGGAAGCCCGCCCGCCGGCGGCTCGACGACGCGCCCACGTGGCTTCCGACGAACCTCTTCGTGCGCCGCGACCTCTTCGAGCGCTCGGGCGGATACGTCGAGGGGTTCTTCGATCGGAGGCGCGGGATCTACTTCCGGGAGGACTCCGATTTCGGCTTCACGCTCGCCGCGCTCCCGGCGCGGGTCGGGATCGAGCCCGCGGCGCGCGTCGTCCATCCCCGGGAGCATCCCACCTGGATCGACCCGATCCGGTGGGCGCGCCGCTATGAGATGGACCCGCTCCTCGCCTCGCGGCATCCCGAAGCGTTTCGCGAAGGGATCGAGGTGTGGCGCCTCGGTCCGATACGCATCCGGCGCCCCTTCGTGCGCGCCTGTGGCGCCTACGTGCTGGCACTCGTCCTGGCCGGCGCCGCGGCCCTGATCGGAGAGGGCGGCGTCGCGTCGTGGTTCCTCGGCCTCGCGGCCCTGGCGTTCCTGGTCGTCTGGGCCAAATGGCGCCTCGATCCGCGGAAAGCCCCCGCGGCGCTCGTCGTGCCCTTCGTCCTTCTCGCCGCGCTCGCGCGGGGAAAGATGCGGGTCTACACGGGCGCGCGACCCAATAGCGCCGCGTAGCGGGCGGCCAGCGCCTCCGCGATCCGGTCCCAGGTGAAGCGCTCCCGAACGCGGGCTCGAGCGCGCGTGGCGAGCGACGCGCGCTCGGCGGGCGAGGCGATCAGCCGCTCCAGCGCCCCGGCGAGCGCGGCGACGTCTCCCTCGGGCACCACGATTCCCGCGTCGCCCACGACCGAGGGCAGCCCCCCGCTGCTCGAGACCACTACCGCCGATCCCGCGGCCATCGCCTCCAGAGCGACGCGGCCGAACTGCTCGGTCGCGCTCGGCGTCGTGATCGAGGGCATGGCGGTGATGTCGAAGGCGGCGAGGAGATCGGGCATCGCCTCGTGCGGCACGGGGTCGACGAACCGCGCCCGTTCGCCCAGCGTAAGCTCGGCCGCGAGCGCCCGAAGCCGCTCGCGCTCAGGCCCCACCCCGGCGATCACCACGGTGGCGTCGCCTCCCGATCGGAGCGCCAGAGCGGCGGCACGGAGGAGCAGGTTCAGCCCCTTCACCGCGAGCAGCCGTCCCGCGTAGCCGATCACCACGCCGCGCGCGCCCAGCCGTGCCCGCGCGGCCTGCCTCCTCTCCGGCGTCGGCTCGGGATAGTCGGCGAGATCCAGCGCGTGGGGCATCACGTCGATCGGCCCGCGGTATCCCTTGGAACGCAGGACATCGCGCACCTCTTCCGTGACGGCGCCCGCCGCGACGCACTGGCCGTGCACCCACCGCTCGATCGCCGCGTAGAGGGGCGAAGGGCGATACGGATAGCGGAACCCGCGCGAGAGGTTGTCGGACGTGAAGAAGAGCGCCTGGGCGCGCGGCGCGGCCATGCGGCGCGCGGCCAGCGCCTGCAGCGCCATCAGGCTGAACGGCTCCTCCCAGAGATGCACGATCTCGGGGCGCGCCCGGCGCATCGCGCCCAAAAGCCCGCTCACGTAGAACCCGCGGTTTTCGTACCCGGGCCAGATCACGGCTCCGGTCCGCAACCGGTAGCCGTCGGCCGCTCGCTCGCGCCGCCCCG
>DASSLZ010000099.1:0-11149 GCA_035689165.1 Candidatus Eiseniibacteriota bacterium
AATCTCCTGCTGCCGGCGAATTCCGCGGTGGTGACCACCACGCCCTTGACGCTCCGATGGAGGAGCACGACCGACCCACAGCTCGAGGCGCTCACCTACACCGTGACGCTGCGATCGGTGGCCACGAACCAGGTTGTCTTCACGAAAACCACGACGGACAGCTCCGCCGTGGTGACCGGCTACATAGGCCCGAACACCACCTACGAATGGAGCGTCGTCGCCACCGACGCGCTGAGCCATGGCCGGAGCGCCCGCGAGCGGTTTCGATTCACGACCGGCGCGACGACCGACGTCGTGGAGATTCCGCCCTCGGCTTCCGCCGTCGTCCTGGGGCAGAATCGCCCCAATCCGTTCCTCCGCACGACCGACATCCCGTTCACCCTCGCGGGGAGCGGCGATCCGGTGGCGGCCGAGCTGCGTGTGTTCGACGCGCGCGGGCGGCTGGTGAAGACGCTGGTCGCGGGCGACCGGCCGACCGCGCGGCAGTACTTGATCCGCTGGGACGGGCGGGACGACACGGGTCACCCGGCGGCGGCCGGGATCTACTTCTACCGGCTTCGCGCGGCCGGACGCGAGATGGTCCGGCGACTCGTGCTGGTGCGCTGATCGCTTCACGCCGCCGGCCGGGCCCGGCCGCGGCGAGAGTCGTCGTCGTCAAGGGGGGAACGCAGCATGTCGGGTCATTCGAAATGGGCGACCATCAAGCGGAAGAAAGCCGCGACGGACGCCAAGCGAGGGAAGATCTTCACGAAGTACATCAAGGAGATCATCGTCGCCGCGCGCGCCGGCGGCGGGGATCAGAACGCCAATCCGCGCCTGCGCACCGCCGTCCTCGGCGCCAAGTCGGTCAACATGCCCGCCGACAACATCGAGCGCGCCATCAAGAAGGGGACCGGCGAGCTCGAGGGAGTGAACTACGAAGAAGTGACGTACGAGGGCTACGGCCCCGGCGGCATCGCGATCCTCATGGATTCCCTCACCGATAACCGCAACCGCACGACAGGCGAGCTCCGGCACATCCTGACCAAGGCTGGCGGACGGATGGCCGAAGCCGGCGCCGTGCAGTGGATGTTCCACGCCAAGGGGCAGATCGTCATCCCGCGATCGGCGATCGACGAGGAGTCCCTCATCGAGCTCGTCCTGGACGCGGGGGCCGAGGACGTGGCCACGGACGACCCCGAGACGTACGAGATCATGACGCCGCTCGCGCAGTTCGAGGCGGTGAAGGCGGCGCTCGCGAAGAAGGGGATCACCCCGACCTCCGCCGAGATCGCCAAGGTGCCGCAGAACACGATCGCGCTGTCCGAGAAGGATGCCGAACAGGCCTTGAAGCTCATGGAGGCGCTCGAGGACCATGACGACGTCCAGCGGATCTCGTCCAATCTCGACATCGCGGACGAAGTCCTCTCCAAGTTCCAGCAGTAGCGCGCCCGCGCCGGCGGCCGCGGCGGGCCGGCGCATTCTCGGGATCGACCCCGGCAGCCGCGCCACCGGATACGGGCTGGTGCGTCTCGAGGGGAGCCGCGTCCACTACGAGCGCTCCGGCGCCATCGCGCCGCGGGCCTCGCTCTCCTTTGCCGACCGTCTCGTCGCCGTGCACGACGCTCTGGCGCATCTCCTCGGAGAGCTCGTTCCCGACGAGGTCGCCGTCGAATCGGCCTTCGTCCGGAAGAGCGCCAAGGCGGCGCTCCAGATCGGCCACGTCCGGGGCGTCGTCCTCCTGGCCGCGCGCAAGAGCGGGGCCGTGATCTTCGAGTACACCGCGCCCGAGGTGAAGATGGCGGTGGTGCGGCAGGGCGCCGCGGCCAAGGAACAGGTCGCGTTCATGGTGCGCCGGCTCCTACCCGGCGTCGGCGCCGTCACCGAGGACGAAGCCGACGCTCTGGCGGTCGCGCTCTGCCACGCACACCGCTCGCCGCTCGTCACGTCGGCCCGCGTCGCCATCCCCCTCCGGAGGTTCTCCCGGTCATGATCGACGCCTTGAGCGGAACGCTCGTCTCCAAGATGCCCACCTCGGCCGTCGTGCGGATGGGGGGGATCTCGATCCGGGTCCACATCTCGGTCTCCTGCTTCGAGACGCTCCCCGCGGTGGGCCAGACGCTGTCCTTGCTCACCTATCTCCACGTGCGCGAGGACGCGCTCCAGCTGTACGGCTTCGCCGATCACGTCGAGCGCGAGCTGTTCGAGCGGATGATCGCGGTGTCGGGGATCGGGCCGCGGCTGGCGGTGGGGATCCTGAGCGGCGCCACCGCCACGCGCGTGCGCGAGGCGCTCCAGGCGGGGGACGCCGAATTCCTCCAGACGCTCCCCGGCGTGGGCAAGAAGCTGGCGCAGCGGCTGGTCGTGGAGCTTTCGGAGAAGGCGCCGGCGATGGGCGGCGCTGTGCCGGCGGCCGCGGGCACGCCGGGCGCGCTCGGCGCGCACACGACCGTGGTGGCCGACGCCGCGGCCGCGCTGACCGCGCTCGGCTTCTCCCGGAGCGGCGCCATGGGAGCGGCCCAGGACGCGGTGCAGGAGCTGGGCGCCGCCGCCACCGTGGAGAGCGTCGTGCGCCGGGCGTTGCAGCAGAAGGTCCGCTAGCCTAGGCTTCACCCGTTCCCCCGTTCCCGATGACGTAGCCAGGCCGCTGGTACACCGGAGTCTCAAATGCCCCGACCCGCATCGCCCGAGCCGAAGAAGCGCCGCGTCGCCGCGGGCGCGCCCGTGCCCGTTCCGGCACCCGACCGGGAGCGCGTGACCGATCCCGAGCTTCTCGGGAACGATCGCGAGCTGGAGGGCAGCCTTCGCCCCCGGCAGCTCTCCGACTTCACGGGGCAGGACGGCCTTCGCGAGCAGCTCCGCATCGCGACCGAGGCGGCGCGCGCCCGCGGCGAGGCGCTCGACCACATCCTGTTCCACGGGCCGCCCGGGCTGGGGAAGACGACCCTTGCCTCCATCCTCGCCGCCGAGATGGACGTGCCCTTCGTCCAGACTTCGGGGCCGGTGCTGGAGCGCGCGGCCGACCTCGCCGGCATCCTCACCAATCTGGACGAGCGCGGGATCCTCTTCATCGACGAGATCCACCGGATGAACCCGGTCGTGGAGGAGTATCTCTACCCCGCCATCGAGGACTTCTGCCTGGACATCATGATCGACCGGGGCCCCAGCGCCCGCAGCGTCCGGATCGACCTGAAGCGCTTCACCCTGGTGGGCGCGACCACGCGGACCGGCCTCTTGAGCGCGCCCCTCCGGGGCCGCTTCGGCCTCTCCGCCCGGCTCGACTACTACTCGCGCGAGGAGCTGACCCGGATCATCCGCCGGTCCGCCTCGATCCTGGGGGTCTCGATCGACGCCGGCGGCGCCCGGGAGATCGCCTCGCGCGCCCGCGGCACCCCCCGGGTGGGAAACCGCCTTCTCCGGCGGGTGCGCGACTACGCCGAGACCCGCGCCGACGGGACGATCACGGCCGCAGTGGCGCAGGCTGCCCTCACCCTGCTCGAAGTGGATGCCCGCGGACTGGACGACATGGACCGCCGGATGCTGGAGGCCATCGTCGTGAAATACGGGGGCGGCCCGGTCGGCCTCTCCACGATCGCCGTGGTCGTGGGGGAGGAGCCCGATACCCTCGAGGACGTCTACGAGCCCTACCTCATCCAGGAGGGGTTTCTCAAGAGGACCCCCCGCGGCCGGGAGGCCACCGACCTGGCGTTCGCCCACCTGGGGCGGTCCCGCACGGCCCTGCCAGCCCCCGATTCCGAAGGGCAGCAGCGGCTGGAAGGCTTCTAGAGCCTCTTTTTCCGGGTAGGACTGCATTTCCGGGTACGACTACCCACACCGCGTGTGGATGGAGCTTTACCCCCTTCCACCACTGGTCGTATTCTTACCATCCGGCTTGAATGTCCGCCTTTCGCTGACAACTGGTTTTCTCGCCAGGGAGATGACCTCACATGAGCACCACGGCAGCCGTAGGACGCATTCCCGACATCGTCCAGCGCCACGAGCGCGAGCTCCTTGCGGAGTGGATCCAGCTCCAGATCGCCTCCATGGGCTTCCAGCGCGACCGGGGCCGCGAAGACGAGCTGACGGATCAATCGCGCCGGTTCCTGCGCCATTTCACGGGCAGCCTGCAGGCGGGCGGCGCCTCCGCCGACATCCGCACCCCGGCCTGGGCCGAGACGCGGGAGTTCCTGGGGGACCTCTCGCGCTCGCGCGCGACGCAGGGCTACTCCCCGACGGAGACGGCGGGGTTCATCTTCTCGCTGAAGCAGCCGCTCTTCGCGCGCATGCGCCAGGAGCTCCGGGATTCCGATCAGCTCGCCGAGCAGCTCTGGACCGCGACCATGATCCTGGACCAGCTGGGGCTCTATACGACCGAGGTCTATCTGAAGGGCCGGGACGAGGTCATCCGCCGCCAGGAAACGGAGATGACGGAGCTCTCGACGCCGGTGGTCGAGCTGTGGGAGGGGGTCCTGGCGCTTCCGGTCATCGGCACCCTCGATTCGAGCCGCGCCCAGACGGTGATGGAGAACCTGCTCCAGAAGATCGTGGAGACCGGCTCTTCCTACGCCATCATCGACATCACCGGGGTGCCGACGGTGGACACCCTGGTGGCGCAGCACCTGCTCAAGACGATCGCGGCGGCACGGCTGATGGGAGCCGAATGCATCATCAGCGGCATCCGTCCCCAGATCGCGCAGACGATCGTGCACCTGGGCGTGGAGCTGCAGGGGGTGGCCACCAAGTCCACCCTCGCCGACGCCTTCGCGATCGCGCTGGCTCGCCGCGGCCTCACCGTCGCCTCGTTGAACGGCGCCGGGCCGCCTCCGCGTCCGGCGCGCTGAGGGCGGCCCCATGGAACGGATCCCGATCCTCAAGATGGGCGACTGCCTGCTCGTCACGATCCAGGTCGACATGCACGACCGGCTCGCGATGACGCTGCAGGACGATCTCACCTCCCGCATCGCCGAGACCCGCGCGCGCGGCGTCGTGATCGACATCTCGTCCCTCGAAGTGGTCGATTCCTTCATCGGGCGGATCCTCGCGAACATCGCCGCCATGGCGCGCGTGCTGGACGCCGAGACCGTCGTGGTCGGCATGAGGCCGGCCGTGGCGATCACCCTGGTCGAGCTGGGGCTCTCGCTCCCGGGGGTGCGCACCGCCTTGAACGTGGAGCGCGGCATGGATCTGATCCGCCGCGACGACGCTGCAGGCCCCGAGGCGGCTGGATCCGCGGAGTCTTCGAGTGGCCGTTCTCAGGGATGAGGTCCGGGAGATCCGCTCGTCGCAGGACGTGGTCGGCGTGCGCCAGATGGTCCGCGAATGGGCCGTCTACGCCGGCTTCAGCCTGGTCGACCAGACCAAGATCGTAACCGCCGCGAGCGAGCTGGCGCGGAACACGCTGACCCACGGAGGCGGCGGTTCGATGCGGGTGGAAGCGCTGAACGACGGAAACCGTCGCGGCGTCCGCGTCGTGTTCGAGGACCAGGGACCGGGGATTCCCAACGTGGAGCAGGCGCTCCGCGACGGCTTCACGACCGGCGGGGGGCTGGGACTGGGGTTGGGCGGCGCCAAGCGCCTCTGCCACGATTTCGAGATCCTCTCCGAGCCGGGGCGCGGCACCCGGGTCGCGATCACGCGCTGGCGATGACCGAAAGCCGCGCGATTCCGGTGCGCGAGATCAGCCAGACCGGGCAGGTGCGCCGGGCGGCGACGGTGCTCGCGGAACGGATGGGGTTTGATTCCGAGGAGACCGGCCGCGTGGGCCTGGTGGCGACCGAGGCGGCCACGAACCTCGTGAAGCACGCGCAGGGGGGAGAGATCGTGCTCTCGTCCGTGAAGGATGCCGAAACCCGTGCCGTGGACATCGTCGCGCTGGATCGCGGTCCCGGGATCCGCGATCTGGATCGCGCCATGCGGGACGGCTTCTCCACGGCCGGCGGCATGGGCGGAGGGCTGGGCGCCATCCGCCGGAACTCCTCGCATTTCGACCTCTACAGCGCGGAATCGGGCACGATCCTCTTCGCGAGAGTGGGGGTCGGCCCCGGCGCCCCCGTGGGCGGCGGGATGGACGTGGGGGCGGTCCAGGTTCCCTGCCCGGGCGAGCAGGTCTCGGGCGACGCGTGGGCCGTGGCGCATCATTCCGACCGCACGCTCGTGCTGGTCGCCGACGGTCTGGGCCATGGCGCCGACGCCAACGCGGCGGCCGAGCTGTCGATGCGCCTCTTCCTGCAGCACGCGAACGGCTCCCCCGCCTCGATCCTCGAGCGCATCCACGAGGGGCTTCGCCCCACGCGCGGCGCCGCCGCGGCCGTGCTCGAGCTGGACAAGGTGGAGCGGGTGGCCCGATTCGCCGGTATCGGCAACATCGCCGCTTCCGTCCACGCGGCGGGGGAATCGCGATCGATGGTCAGCCATCACGGCGTGCTGGGGCACTCGCTCCGGAAGATCCACGAGTTCCTCTATCCCTGGCCGCCGCGCTCCCTGGTCGTGCTCCACTCGGACGGGATCGGAACGCACTGGGACCTCGGGCGCTACCCCGGTCTGATGCAGCGCCGCCCGGCGGTGATCGCCGCGGCGCTCTATCGCGATTTCTGCCGTGGGCGGGACGATGCCACCGCCGTCGCGCTTCGGGAGGCCGCGTGAGCACGCGCATCCTTTCGCTCGCGCTCCGTCAGGAGGTGGACGTGGTGCTCGCGCGGCAGCGCGCCCGGCGGATCGCTTCGCTCCTCGGCTTCGAGGGCCAGGACCAGGTGCGGATCGCCACCGCCGTCTCCGAGATCGCGCGCAACGCGGTCGCCTACGCGGAGCAGGGGATGGCCGAGTTCGCGATCGAGGGGACGACGCCGCCCCAGGTCTTCACCATCCGCATCACCGACAAAGGGCCGGGCATCCGCCGGCTGCCGGACATCCTCGAGGGACGCTACCGCTCCACGACCGGCATGGGGATCGGCATCTCGGGAGCGCGCCGGCTGATGGACCAGTTCAGCATCGCCTCCGAGCCGGGGCACGGCACCACCGTGACCCTGAAGAAGCTCGTCCCGCCCGGCATGCCGCTCATCACCCCGGCGGGCATCGCGGTCATCGCCGATTCGCTCGCCACGGAAAAGCCGCAGGGCGCGTTCGAGGAGATCCAGCGGCAGAATCAGGAGCTGCTCGCCACCATGTCCGAGCTGGAGCAGCGCCAGGAGGAGCTCCTGGTCCTGAACCGCGAGCTGGAGGACACCAATCGCGGCGTCGTCGCGCTCTACGCCGAGCTGGACGAGAAGGCCGACCACCTGCGCCGCGCCGACGAGCTCAAGTCGCGCTTCCTCTCGAACATGACGCACGAGTTCCGCACGCCGGTGAACTCGATCCAGGCGCTCGCGTGGATGCTCCTCGAGCGCTCCGACGGCCCGCTCACCTCGGAGCAGGAGCGTCAGGTCCAGTTCATCCGCCGCGCTTCCGACGAGCTGTCGGAGCTGGTGAACGACCTGCTGGACCTGGCCAAGGTGGAGGCCGGGAAGTCGGAGGTGCGCCCCACCCTCTTCGAGGTCTCGAACCTCTTCGGCGCCCTGCGCGGCATGCTCCGTCCGCTCCTCGTCACCACCTCCGTGGCCCTGGTCTTCGAGGAGCCGGAGGGGATCCCGCCGCTCCATACCGACGAGGGAAAGGTCTCGCAGATCCTGCGCAATTTCATCTCGAACGCGCTCAAGTTCACCGAGCAGGGCGAGGTCCGCGTGCGCGCGCGCCTGGTCAACGGCGGAGGGAAGATCGCGTTCGAGGTGTCGGACACCGGGATCGGGATCGCGCCGGAAGACCAGGAGCGGGTCTTCCAGGAGTTCACCCAGATCGACAGCGCGATCCAGCGGAGGGTCCGCGGCACGGGGCTCGGCCTTCCGCTTTGCCGCAAGCTGACGGAGCTCTTGGGCGGCTCGGTCTCCGTGCGGAGCGAGGTGGGCTCCGGATCCACGTTCATCGCGGAGATCCCGGTCTCCTACGCGGAGCGGGACAGTCCCGCGTTCGAATCCTGGCACGCGATACCCGGGCGCCTCCCCGTGCTCGTGGTCGAAGACGCGCCGGAGGAGGCGCTCCTCTACGAGAAGTATCTCTCGGCGGCAGGCTACCAGGTGCTCCACGCGCGCACGCTGCGCGAGGCGCGCGAGGCGCTGACCGTCGTGAACCCGGCGTTGATCCTCCTGGACGTCCTCTTGCGCGGCGAGGATACCTGGGCCTTACTGACCGAGCTCCGGCGCCGTCCGGATACGGGAGAGACGCCGATCCTGATCGTGAGCACCGTCGAGGACCAGGCCAAGGGAGCTTCCCTGGGAGCGAACGCCTACTTGCTCAAACCGATCGACCGCCAGCGCCTGATCCAGCAGGTCTCGTCCATGACGCGTAGCGTCACGATGAGCCGCGTGCTGATCGTGGACGACGAGGAGATCTCGCGCTATCTGATCCGGCAGAGCCTGGCGGCGCCGCACGTCGAGGTCCTGGAGGCCGCGACGGGGGCCGAGGCGCTCCACGTCGCCGGCTCCGGGCGGATCGGCGCGATCTGCCTCGATCTCCGGATGCCGGACCAGGACGGCGAGGAGGTGCTGCGCCGCCTGAAGAGCGATCCCACGACCTGCGCGATTCCCGTGTTCGTGGTCACGTCCAAGGCGCTCGGAGAAGGGGAGCGCGACCGGCTTCTCGAAATGGCCGCGGGCGTGATCTCCAAGGAAACGCTTTCCCGCGAGCGCATCCTGCCGCGCGTCGAAGAGGCGATGCGGCGGACGGCTGCCGCGTAGGAGCGATCGATGGCCCCCAAGGCGGAGCTGATCCTGGTCGTCGACGACAACGACACCGCGCGCTACCACAAGGAGCGGATCCTGGTGCGGGCGGGCTACGAAGTGATCCCGGCCAAGGACGGGCTCGAGGCCCTGCGCCTCGTGGCCGAGCGGGAGCCCCGCGTCGTCGTGCTGGACGTGAAGCTGCCGGGGCTGGACGGCTGGGAGGTCTGCCGGCGGATCAAGGCCGACCCCGGGACCGCCTCCACGCTGGTCTTGCAGGTATCGGCCACCTACGTGAGCGACGCCGACACCGTACGGGCCCTGGAAGGGGGCGCCGACGCCGCGCTCTCCGAGCCGATCGAGCCCACGGTCCTCGTGGCGACCGTGCGCTCCCTCCTGCGGGTGCGCCGCGCCGAGGACTCGCTGCGCGCCGCGCTCGCCGGAGAGCAGACGGCCCGGAGCGCCGCCGAAGCGGCGCGCGCGGCGGTCGAGGCGGCGAACCAGAGCAAGGACGAGTTCCTGGCCACCCTCTCCCATGAGCTGCGGTCGCCCCTCGGCACGGTGCTGTCCTGGGTCTCCCTGCTCCGGTCCGCGAACGGGGACCAGGCGCAGATGGCGCGGGGGCTGGAGGTGATCGAGCGGAACGTCCGGCTGCAGATGAAGCTGATCGACGACCTGCTCGACGTCTCCCGCATCGTCTCGGGAAAGCTGCGCCTGGACGTGGCGCTCGTGGGGTTGGAGCCGATCGTGGCCGCGGCGATCGTGAACATCCGGGGCGCCGCCGAGGCCAAGCACGTGCGCGTGGAATCGATGGTGGAGGACACCGCCGGCCCCGTCTGGGGAGATGCCACGCGGCTGCAGCAGGTGGTCTGGAACCTGCTCTCGAACGCGATCAAGTTCACGCCTCGGGACGGCACCGTGCGCGTGTCGGTGCGCGGGGCCGACACGGGCGTCCGGATCGAGGTGGCCGATACCGGGAAGGGGATCGCTGCCGACGTCCTCCCGAAGATCTTCGAGCGCTTCCACCAGGCGGATCCCTCCACGACGCGCTCCGAGGGCGGGCTGGGGCTGGGACTCGCCATCGTGCGCCAGATCGTCGAACTGCACGGCGGCACGGTGGAGGCGAGGAGCCCGGGGCTGGGCGGCGGCACGACGATGATCGTGAACCTCCCTCCCGCCGAGGCGCGAGGCCTCGCGGCGGTGCGCACCACGGGCGGATCCACGGCGAAGCCGGTGGTCTCGGAAACGCCCAGCCTGAGCCGTCTCCGGCTTCTGGTCGTGGAGGACGATCCCGATGCCCTGGAGGCGATCTCCGCCGTGCTCCAGCGATCGGGGGCGAGCGTGACGTCGGTGCGCTCGGTCCCCGAAGCGTTGATCGCGCTGGGCCGTGAGAAGCTCGACGTCCTGATCAGCGACATCGCGATGTCGGGCATGGACGGGATCACCCTGATCCGCGCCGTGCGCGAGCGGAGCCGCGAGCGCGGAGGAGCCATCCCGGCGCTCGCGCTCACCGCCTACACGGGCGGCGACACGCAGCGGCGCGCGCTGGAGGCGGGATACCAGGCCTATCTCACGAAGCCGATCGACGCGAGCGATCTGGTCTCGGCCATCGCCTCGCTGGCGGGCGTCGAGCGGCCGGCGGGGTGACCGCAGGGCCGCTCCGCACCTCCGACTTCGACTACCACCTTCCCCCCGACCGGATCGCGCAGCACCCTTCGGCCGAGCGCGACGAATCGCGGCTTCTGATCCTGCCGCGTCGGGCGGGTCCGAACGCGCCGGGGTCGAGCCCCGCGCCGGGGTCGAGCCCCGCGCCTGAGTCGAACCTCGCGCCGGCGATCGAGCACCGCCGCTTCCGCGACCTTCCCTCCTACCTCCGTCCGGGCGACCTCCTCGTCGTCAACGACACGCGCGTCATCCCGGCGCGGCTCTTCGCGCGGCTGCCGCGCGAGGCCGGCTGCGCTTCACCCCGGGAGGCCGAGCTGCTTCTGGTCCGGGAAGAGCCGCCCTTTCCGGGGGCGCCGTCCGAGCGGTTGTGGCTGGCCCTGGCCCGCCCCGCGCGACGGCTGCGTCCCGGTCTCCCGCTCGCGTTCGCCGATCCTTCCTGGAGCGCGGTCGTATCCGGCGTCGAAGAGCGCGGCGCCCGCCGCGTGGCGTTCCGGCCCCAGGGCACGCTTTCGTTCGAAAGCTGGCTCGCGCGCGTGGGACACGTGCCCATCCCTCCCTACATCGAGCGGGCGGACGAGCCCGAGGACCGCGAGCGTTATCAGACGGTCTATGCGCGCCACCCCGGCTCCGTCGCCGCGCCGACGGCGGGGCTTCACTTCACCGAGGCGACGCTCCAGGCCTGCCGCGACCGCGGCGTGACGATCGCGTCGGTGACGCTGCACGTGGGCCCCGGGACGTTCCGTCCGGTCGCGACCGAG
>DASSLZ010000100.1:0-21552 GCA_035689165.1 Candidatus Eiseniibacteriota bacterium
CGGGAGCGTACGACCCCGCCACGGGCGTTCTGACCCACGACCCTGGAGCGGCGGTCTACGAGGCCGAGCTGGGCATCTCGCCGGCGCTCGCCGGTGCTCTGGGCCTGCCGCACGGCCCGTCGTTCCACTTCGCGCTCAACGATTCGCTCTACAAGGACAACCGGATTCCGCCGCAGGGGTTCACGAACGCGGCGTTCGCGGCGTTCGGGGGGGCGCCGGTGGATCCCGACCGTCCCGCGCTCGTTCCCCGGTACGCGGACGGGCAGAACGCGGACACCCAGAGATTCGGACTGCCGAGCACCGCGCGGTCGGTGGCCGTGGAGCTTCTCTATCAGACCACGTCGAAGGAATACGTCGAGTTCCTGCGCGATCAGAACACGACCAACACGGCGGGAGGGACGATGTACAACGTGTGGACCGGGAACGGCCGATCGTGGCCGGTCGTGATGCAGACCGATTCGGTGGGCCTGAACATCACCGGCGTCCCGGAGCAGCCCTCCGTGGCGGCGGCTCCCGCGCTTCGCGTCCTACGCAACCCGTTCGGATCCGCGCTCGAGCTGCGCGTGGATCTGGCGCGGCCCACGTCCGTCCGGCTCGACGTCTTCAACGTCCAGGGCCGGAAGGTCCGGACCGTCGATTGGGGCGTTCTGGCCGCGGGCACCCATCCGCTCTCGTGGGATGGCCGCCTGGAGCGCGGCACGAGCGCGGGCGCCGGGATCTACTGGATCTCGGTCCGCGCGGGTGAGCACAAGTTCGTCCGGCAGGTCGTCCGCGTGAAGTGATCTCTCGCGGGTTCGGACGTGAGACCCCGGGAGCCTCGCTTCCGGGGTCTCAGGCTGTCCGGCGCGAGAACAGGAGCCGGTCCAGGAGCATCCCCGCAAAGAACGCGATCGCGTGCCCGATGTCGCCGAACCGCTCGGGGTAGATCACGAGCTTCGCCGCGAGCGCGATCGTGACGACGGCGATCCATCGGAACCGCGCGGGCCGATCGAGCCGGCGCATCCACCCCCCCAGGCATCCGAACCCTCCGAACGAGGCGCCGACGTCCCCCGCCGGCGCCCAGTCCGAAAGGCGGGGCATCCCGGCGAAGTGCATCGGGTAGACGAGCAGGGCGGTCGTGGCGAGCAGGGTCACGACGTGGCAGAGGCCGAACAGGGCCGCGGCCCGTCCGGTGCCGAAGCGCGCTTCGTAGACCCCCACCGACAGGACGAGGAACACGAGGATCCCCACCAGCATCGGCGGATTCCGCACCAGGAACACTCCGGTGACCAGCGTCGGCCAGCGGGCCAGGTCGATCTGGAAGGGATCGAACCCCCATGCCTGCGCGGCGAAGGGGACCAGCTCCCCCCGGGCCGAGCCGTTGAAGAGGGCGATCGCCAGGACGGCGAGATCGAGGAGTGCGGTCAACGGGGCGCGGAGAATCGGCTCGACCCAGCGCCGCGCGGTCATCGGCCGACCCGGGACGCGCCGCGCGTCTTCGCGACGTTCCCCGCGCGGTCGGACGCGACGACGAGCACCTGGTGGGCGCCCCGGCGGGGCGGACGCGCCGGTCGCCAGCGCAGGCGCCCCGCTTCGGGATCCCATTCCGTGGGCACGCGCGCTCCGTCCACTTCGAGCCATGACCCGCGCGCGTCGACGCCGCTTCCCTCCTCCGTGACCGCGGCCTCCAGCGCCCAGCGGCTGTAGGGCTTCGTCGCGGCGCTCTTGGGAGCGCGTTGGAGCGCGACGCGCGGCGCGGTCGTGTCGCGGAAGAGGGCGAAGGTTCCGAGTCGGCCCGTCTCCGCCGTGACGGTGCGCCGCACGCTGTCACGCTGCGCTCCGACCCATGACCAGCCGTCCGCATCCAGCCGGCAGAGGCCGACGCGATCGAGCCGTTCTCCGGCGGGAACCGTCAGGGTCACGCGCGCCGGAAGGCGGAGCGGCATGGTGGACGGCTCCACGCTCCAGGCGCCCGGAACCCGTTCGAGCCCGCGCGCCGGCCGTCCCCCGCGGCTCCGGGCCGCGAATACGAAGCCCCCTTCAAAGACAGCGCCTGCCGGAAGGAAGAGCCGGTTTCCATCCAGGGACAGCTCGAGCGAGTCCGAGACATCCAGCCCGGCACCGGTGACCATGCCGCCGGAATCGAGACGCGACCCGCTCTTGCCGCGGATCGCGAGCGGAACGCGAACGGCGCGGCCCCGCCTCAGGCCGGGATACGGAAACGTGGCGCACCACTCCTCCCCCGCTCGCGTGGCCCTTCGGCTGGTCGTGCCGATCTGCAGCTCGATTCCCTGCGGCGCGACGCCGGCCGGCAGGCTCCAGCGAACGCGTCCGCCGGGAAGGGATGCGAAGTCGCCCGGCACCTCGGCCCACGAGGAATCTCCCTTCCAGAATGGTGGTCTCGCCGGCGGGGGGGCCGCGCCGGGACTGAGGACGATCGCGCGGCGCACCTCGTTTCCGCCGAGGTCGCGCGCGAAGACCGCGAGCGTTTCCGGAGCATCGCCGGGTGCCAGGCGCAGCGTTCCCGCCTCTTCCGCGAGGGGAGCGTCCGAGCGCAGGAATCGCGGACGGTAGCCTGCGGGCGCCCAGAGCACGAGTCCCTTCCCGCCGGTCACGCGCCCGGCGTCGTGGACGTAGTCCCCCTCCGGCATGTCGGTGGCCCAGGAGACGCTGTCGAACCGGCATTCGGTCGTCCGGCCGCGCCACGTGATCCCCGCCGACCACGGCGCCATGCGGTCCACGCCGTTCCAGAGACCGTCGCGCGCATCCACGATCACGCGAAGCCGCCCGATCGCGCGCACCGTGTCCGCCTGCGGCCCGAGCGGAATGGTGATCGGACCGGAGACGCCCCGAACGGCCGACGAATCGTCGAGCGGCTCGAGCGTGAGTCGCGGGATCGAAGGCGGGTTCCGATCGGCCACCACGAGGACCGCGCGCTGCGGATGGTAGGCCACGTCGCCGCGACGGATCTCGAAATGGAGATGCGGCCCGCCGGCGCCGCTCTCTCCCGACCAGGCGACGACGTCTCCGGCGCGCACGCGCATCTCGTTGGGCTGGGGCCAGAGGTCCTGCTCGTACTGGCCGTTGATGGCCTGGGCCTGACGGACGTAGGCGTCGATCGCCGGCGCGAACGCGTCGAGATGGCCGAGCTGGAACGTGCGGCCGTCCGCGGCCCGCAGGTACACCGACCGGCCGTAGCCCACTCCGGAGCAGCGGACGCGCTCCACCCAGCCGCTCTCGGGAGCGTGCACCGGTTTCCCGACGCGGCGGTTGGTCGAGAGATCGAAGCCCGCGTGGAAGTGGCCGATCCGGTATTCGCCGAATCCTCCGCTGACGACGAGCGGCGGCTCCAGCGGTGTGCGCGTCAGGGGTAGATCCAGCGGCGGGGGCGCGGCGGGTCCCGGCGTGCCGGCGGCGGCGACACTCGCAAGCGCAAGCCCGGCACCGAGAACCATGAGCAGAAGCTTCATCACCGGATACTAACCCGATCCCCCGCCGTTCGCTTCGGCCAATGGCCTGCGTTCATGGGTTCAGGAGTTCAGGAAAGGGGGTCGGACATGAACACGCGCACGCTTCGACGAGCTACGCTGCCGGCAGCACTGACGGTTGCCTTCCTGGCACTGTCGCCCCACACGGCCGCCGCCCAGGCGGCTCCGGGAGACAGCATCCCGGCGGCGCGCCTCGAGCCGCTCCCGTTCGCGAAGAACTCGCTACCGCCGCCCCCTTTGGGCTTCGGCGTCGGCATCGCCGTCCCCACGCAGGGTCTCGGCGGCGTGGAGCGAGCCTTCGAGAAGATCGAGAACGTCTACCGCTCGCAGGGCTATTCGCTTCCCAGCCCGCACCTCAGCCTGGACGCGATGATGACGTACCGCATGACGGTGCGGCCCGGGAAGAGCTACGAGGTCGTGGGACAGCTCTGCCGCTCGAGGGGGAACGAGTCCGGCACCGAGAGCGAGCTCAACACGACCGGGCTGCTGGTCGCGCGTCGGTTCGCGTCCACGGAGAGCGGCGCCTATTCGCTGCTCGTCGGACTGGGCGGCGGAGCCTACGGATTCCTCTTCCGCCGGGAGTACAACGCTCAGGTGTCTCCGACCAACGCCGACGGCAGCTTCTACCTCCTGAGGCACATCACGCTCCAGGGCGGGGGAGCGTACGGCACCGGAGCCGCCGGCATCACGCTTCGAGCCGGCCGGCACGTCGCGTTCGACGGTCTGGCCCAGTACCTGTGGATGAAGGACACGGCGAAGAGCCTATCGCCCGCCGGCGAGGTCTCGTTCAATTTGAGCGGGCTGGCTCTGGGCGGAACGCTCTCGTTCTTCTACTGATGACGCCGTACCGAAGGGAGGGATCGTCCATGTTGCGAACCATCGGGCGCGCCGTACTGATCCTGGCGGTGACCGCGCTCACGGGATGCGGCACCTCGCGAACACTCACGACCCGCGGCCAGCTCATGGCGGCAGGGACCACGCCGATCACCGTCTACTCGGAGGATCGTCACGTCTACACGCTGCGCCAGCACGTCGTCGAGGATTCCGTGATCACCGGGGCCGGCACCGTTCGCCGCGGGGACGAGCGTTCGGCGTTCCAGGGGTCGATCCCGCTCACGTCCATTCGAGCCGTGAAGACGAACTCCAAGAACGTCATGAAGGGGCTGGCGCTGCTCGGCGTGACGGCACTCTTCGTCGAAGCCCTGGCCGAGGGGAACGGTCACTCCGGGGGACTCCGGGCCCTCGAGGACAAGCCTCTCGTCTATCCCTACTCCGGAGGAGGGGGCGGGGAGTCGTGTCCGTACGTCTATTCCTGGAACGGCGAACGCTACGTGCTGGAGGCGGAGCCCTTCGGCGTGGCGCTGGGCAAGGGGCTGGAGCTGACGACGACCCATCTCCTCCCCTCCGCGCGCGCCGAGAAGCGCGTGATCCGGGTCCGGATGACGAACGAGCGCCGGGAGACACACTACGTCAATTCGCTCTCGCTCTACGCGATCGATCTCGGCGACGCTCCGGCCGCGGTGCTGGACGGCCGCGGAATCGCGTGGCCGCTGCGGCATGCGATGGCCCCGGTCGCCGCGCATGACGCCCAGGGACACAGCATCCTGGGCGCGGTGGCTCGCACGGACGGGCGCATGTGGGAGTGCGACGCCTCCCGCCTCCTGCCTGGATCCGGCTACGAGGACGTCGTCGAGCTGGCGTTCGCCGTGCCGCGGTCCGCCGCCGAGGGAACGCTGGTTCTGACCGGAATCAACACCTCCCTCTCCACGGCGATCTACGGACACCTGGTGCGCGCGGCCGGCGATCCGGTGACGATCGCGCACGCGATCGACGGCGATCCCGAACTGATCGCTCGCCTTCGCGACTATCTGGCCGACGCCTCGCTCAAGGCCTCGGTGTGGAACGGGCGCGAATGGGAGCCGGCGGGATCGTTTCAACCGGAGGCCAACGCCGTGACGTTCACCCGCGCGCTTCGCATCCGCCTCCCCGGCGGCGCCGGAGACACCGTACGCGTTCGTCTCAGGAGCATGGCCGACGTGTGGAAGATCGACGCGCTCGCGGCGGACTGGACCGAAGCCGCGCCGCTCACGATGGAGCCGATGACGCTGCTGCGCGCGGCGGGGCCCGACGGCGAGGACCTCTCGGACGCGCTCCGCGGGGACGACGATCGGTACGCCATCCTGGTTCCGCCCGATCGCGTGGAGCTAGCGTACGAGGCGAGGTCGCGGGCGCCCGGAAACAGGGTCGTCTACGCGGTGGCCGGCCGCGGGTATCTCCACGAGTGGACCCCGGAGGGAGTCGCTGAGAACGCTTCGTGGGCGCCCGACGAGGGGAGGCTGGCGCTGCTCAAGGAATTGCTGAAGCACCGCGACCTGGCGCTCCGGCCGGTGTACGAGGAGTGGCGGTCGGCGCGCTGAAGACGGCGGGGAGCTACTCGAGGCCCGCCCGGTGGGTTTCCGGCGCGAACCAGGTGGCCGCGAGCGTGATGGCGCAGCAGGCGACGAGGTACGTCGCCACCGCGCCGGGTCCGTGACGGCTCAGGAGCAGCGTCGCCACCAGGGGCGCCAGCCCGCCCGAGAACACCGACGTGAACTGGTAGACGAGCGAGCTGCCGCTGTAGCGCACCGAAGTCGGAAAGAGTTCCGAGAAATACGCCGCCATCGGACCGTACATCATGTCGTGGCCGACCATCGCGAGCACGATGGCGGCCGCGACGAATCCGGGCCCTTTGCCGAACAGCCAGAAGAAGGGAAACGCGGTCACGAGCGAGAGCGCTGCACCCGCGAGGTACACGGGGCGCCGCCCGACGCGATCCGAGAGATGCGACCAGAACGGAATGGCGACCAGTCCCACCACGGCCGACAGCACCACCCCGCCCAGCACGGCGCTGCGCGGGTAGCCGAGCGTCTTCTCGCCGTAGCTCAGCACGAACACCGTATAGATGTAGAAGAGCACGTTCTGCGCGAAACGCATCCCCGCTCCGATCACCACCTCGCGCGGATGACGGCGGAACACGTCCAGGAGGGGTGCCCGCGACTCGCGGCCGGCCTCGCGGACCGCCGCGAACGCGGGCGACTCCAGCACGCGTAGGCGCACGAAGAGGCCGATCCCGACGAGCACGACCGAGAGCAGGAACGGCACGCGCCATCCCCAGTCCAGGAACGCACGCTCCGGAAGGCGGGCCGAAAGCGCGGTGACGAGTCCCGTCGAAAGCAGGAGGCCGGCCGGAACGCCCATCTGGGGCCAGGATCCATGAAAGCCGCGGCGCTCGGAGCCCGAGTGTTCCACCGCCAGCAGCACCGCTCCTCCCCACTCGCCGCCGACGCCAAAACCCTGCAGGAATCGAAGCACGACGAGGAGCGACGGCGCCCAGATGCCGATCCGGTCGTATCCGGGGAGCAGCCCGATCAGCGCCGAGGCGACGCCCATGATCACGAGCGACCAGATCAGCATCGTCTTCCGCCCGATCCGGTCGCCGTAGTGGCCGAAGACCGCTCCGCCGAGAGGACGCGCGACGAATCCGACCGCGAAGGTTCCATAGGCGCTCAGGGTTCCCGCGAGCGGATCGAGCGTGGGGAAGAAGAGCCGGTTGAAGACCAGCGCCGCGGCGGTGCCGTAGAGGAAGAAGTCGTACCACTCGATCGTGGTGCCGACGAAGGAGGCGAAGACGACGCGCCGAAGCTGACCCGGAGTGGTCACGCTAGAGCCTCATCTTCGCCCCGCGCCCCTTGGCCGTTCCGCCGCCCTCGGCCGGCTTTCCGGCGCGATCCAGCGCCTGGTACTGGATCGTCGACGTGAAGGAGGCGCCGTCGTCCGAAAGCCGGATCCGCTCGGTCAGCACGCCGCGCCCGGAAGGGAGCCAACCCGCGCCGGTCTTGAAGGCGTCGGGTGCCGAGGGCGACGTGGCGTAGAACTCGTACCTCGCCTCGAACTCGTTCGGACGAATCGTGCGCCACACGCCGTAGGCGGGCGGAACGGGCGGCGCCGCGTCGTAGTTCGAGGACTCGGTCAGCGTGCCGTCGTCGTGAAAGACGTACATGAATTCGAGGTCCTTGATCGTCGCGAAGGCCCCCGTGTCGAACTGGACCGAAGAGCGCCAGGCGCCGACGAGCGCGGTCCGCGAAGCCCCGCCAGGGCTGCATCCAGCCAACGAGACCGCGCAGATCAGTACCCGTACCCATGCCCAAGCCGATCCTCGTTTCATCTCGACCTCCGACGTGCACGTCGATCGCACCGGCCGCCGCCGCCGCCTGGGAATCCCTTGCTCCTTACCTCCAATCGGTCCAGAATACATCCATAGCCTCTTGCTTCAAGGCCACCCCTGACGGTGGCCGACCCCGTGGCGGCGGACCGCCCGCGTCACGGGTCCAAACGGCGCAGGCCTGCGGCTTCGGTACCCACGTACTTCAGCCGCCCGAAATCGAACCGGCCGCCCGTACCCTCCTCGAACCGGTCCCAGAACGGCATCTCTCGAGAACCAGGCCTCAGGGCCATACGGCTCGACCGAGCCAGCGTGCGCATGCACAGGGCGCCGGGAAGGAATGGACATGAACCACAAGATGACGGATCTGAAAGGCATCGATCAGGACCAGGTCGCCAAGCTGAAGGCGGCCGGGGTTGAAACCACGAGCGAGATGATGAAGGTCTGGCACGACCCGGATCAGCGCGCCAAGCTCGCGACCACGTCCGGTCTCAGCGAAGAGCAGTTCAAGCGGATGGTCTCGCTGGCGCGGATGGCGCGCATGCCGGGCGTGGGGCCGAAGTACGCGGAGCTCCTGGTCACGTCCGGCGTCATCGGCCGGAAGAGCCTCTCCAAGCACACCCCCGAAGGGCTCGTGAAGCATCTGGCGGAAGTGAGCGCTTCGCGGAAGCTGACCGGGCCCGTGCCTACGCTGACGGAAGTCGGCGCCTGGTTCGCCGAGCTGAAGCCGCTCGTCGGCCCGCCGGAATGATCCGCGTCTGAAACGCCGCCTCGGGGCCCCGGCGGCCGAACCGCCGGGGCATTTCCTGGGGAGGGCCTCCCCCTGATTCCAGGGTAGCCCCGCCTCCCGCCCGCTGCTATCGTCACGGCGCTTGAAACCCAGAGAGTTGACGATACGCGGCCTCGTCCTGGGCGCGCTGATCACCACGGTCTTCACGGCCGCGAACGTCTATCTCGGCCTGAAGGTCGGGCTCACCTTCGCTTCGTCCATCCCCGCGGCCGTCATCTCGATGGCCATCCTGAGCGCCGTCAAGGACTCGTCCATCCTCGAGAACAACATCGTGCAGACCGTCGCGTCCGCGGCCGGCACGCTCTCGGCGATCATCTTCGTCCTGCCCGGCCTGGTGATCGTGGGCTGGTGGACCGGATTTCCCTTCTGGCAGTCGTTCCTGATCTGCGTGAGCGGCGGCGTGCTGGGCGTGCTGTTCACCATTCCCCTCCGGCGCGCGCTGGTGACCACGTCCGACCTTCCCTACCCCGAGGGGGTCGCGGCGGCCGAGGTGCTGCGGGTCGGCTCCGGCACGCGCGGCGAGACGAAGGACGACACCGGCGAGGCGCGCGAGGGGCTGGTCGCCGTCATCCTCGGCTCCGTCGCCTCGGCGGGGCTCGCCATCGTGACGGCGACGCGCATCGCCGCCGCCGAGGTGACCGGCTTCTTCCGTGTCGGCGCCCGGGCCTCCAGCGGCTACGACGTCGCGTGGTCGCTCGCGCTGCTCGGCGCGGGGCATCTCGTGGGGCTTTCGGTCGGGATGGCCATGCTGACCGGCCTCATCATCGCCTGGGGCATCGCCGTCCCGATCCTCACCTCCATGCAACCCGCCGCCGCCGGCATCGGGCTCGACGCGCACACGCTCACGATCTGGCGCACGCAGGTGCGCTTCATCGGGGCCGGCGCCATCGCCGTGGCCGCGATCTACACGCTGGCCACGCTGGCGAAGCCGGTCATCGGCGGCCTCGTCGGCACGCTCGCCGCTTCCCGGGCCAAAGCCTCCTCGGACGAGCGGGATCGCGACCTCTCGCCCGGCTGGATCGTGGTGCTCACGGCCGCATGCCTCGTCGTCGCCGGCTGGCTCGCCTTCACGTTCGCGAAGTCCACGGCGCTCGCGCCGAGCGCGGTGCCGCTCACCGTGATCGCCATCCCCTTCGTGCTGATCGGGGGCTTTCTGATCGCGGCCATCTGCGGCTACATGGCGGGGCTGATCGGTGCCTCGAACAGCCCGATCTCGGGGGTGGGGATCCTCTCGATCGTGCTCTGCGCGTCGGCGATCATCGTCGCCGTGGTGCCGACGCCCGAGACGCGCGGCCCCCTGGTCGCGTTCGCACTCTTCGTGACGGCAATCGTGTTCGCCTGCGCCACGATCTCCAACGACAATCTCCAAGACCTGAAAACGGGCCAGCTGGTCGGCGCCTCTCCCCGGCGCCAGCAGATCGCGCTGATCGTGGGGGTGGCCGCGGGCGCCTCCGTGATCCCCTGGGTGCTCAACCTGCTGGCCAAGGCCTATGGATTCGCCGGCGCGCCGAACGTCGGCGTCGTCGCGCCCAATCCCCTGCCCGCGCCCCAGGCGACGCTCATCTCCGCGCTCGCCCAGGGCGTGATCGGCGGGAACCTCGACTGGAAGATGCTCGGCATCGGCGCGCTCGTCGGCGTGGGACTCATCCTGATGGACACGACCCTCGGCGCAATGAAGAAGCTGCGCATTCCGCCGCTGGCCGTGGGCATCGGGATCTACCTTCCGATGTCGGCCACCTTCGCCGTCGTCGTCGGCGCCGTGGTAGGACACTGGTACGATCGACGCGCCCGCACCATGCCGAACCCCGGGCGCTCCGAGCGGCTGGGCACGCTGGTCGCGTCGGGTTTGATCGTGGGCGAGAGCCTGTGGGGCGTGATCAACGCCGGGCTGATCGTCGCCTTCGCCAAGGACGCGCCGATCGGTCTCGTTCCCGAGACCTTCGCGCTCGCGCCGTGGCTCGGGCTTCTCGGATTCGTCGGCATGATCGTGTGGCTCTACGGCTGGATGCTGAGGCGTTCCGCAGAAGCCCGCTGAGCGGTCCCGCGCGGGCAACCCCGTGCGCGACGGACTAGGAGCCCGGGATCTGCTTCAGCAGCTCCTCGTTCGTGGGAAACTGCTCCATCACCTTCCGCAACTCTAATATTGCCTGCTTCGGCGGTAATTCCAGGAGCCTGCGGCGCAGCCGGTTGATCGCCTCGATCTCGTCCTTGGAGTAGAGCCGTTCTTCCTTTCGCGTCCCGCTCTTCGCGATGTTGATGGCCGGGAACACGCGCTGGTCGGACAGCGCGCGGTCGAGCACGACCTCGCTGTTTCCAGTCCCCTTGAATTCCTCGAAGATCAGGTCGTCCATGCGCGAGCCGGTCTCGATCAGCGCGGTGGCCAGAACCGTGATCGATCCGCCCCCTTCGACGTTCCGCGCCATGCCGAAGAACTTGCGCGGAATTTCGAGCGCGCGCGAGTCCAGCCCGCCGCTCATGGTGCGGCCCGAATCGGATCCGTACGCGTTGAAGGCGCGCCCCATCCGCGTGAGGCTGTCCACCAGCACGACGACGTCGCGCCCGCACATCAGCTCGCATCGCGCCTTGGCCATGCACATGGTCGCAAGGCGCACGTGATCCTCGACCGACTCGTCGCTGCTGCTCGCAAAGACCTCGGCGGCTACGGAACGCCGGAATTGGGTCACCTCTTCCGGCCGCTCGTCGATGAGCAGCACGGTGACGATCGTGTTGGGCGCTCCCGCGAGGATCGCGGCGGCAATCTCCTCCAGCAGGGTGGTCTTACCCGCCTTCGGAGGAGAGACGATGAGTCCCCGCGTGCCGCGTCCGATCGGCGCGAAGAGGTCGATGATCCGCATCGACAGGTTCCCGAGAATTCCCAGGGGAAACCGCCGGTCCGGATCGATCGCGGTCAAGCTGGTGAACGAGGACCGCTCCCGGAAGCGCTCGGGAGGCAACCCGCAGATGGTGGCGACGGACTCCAGCCGGGGGCCCTGGCCGCCTTCCACGGCGGCGCCGGTGACGGCGGCGCCCGAGATCAGCTGGTAGCGCGTGATGATGCCCTGGGAGACGTAGACATCTTCGCCGCTCGGCGCGAACGAGCGGGCCGGATCGCGGAGAAAGCCGCCGCCTCGTTCGAGCACCTCGAGGTATCCGGACACCGGGCGCGGCGGGCCGCTCTCGATCGGGACGGCGGGCGCCTGGTGCGAACCGCGCCGGTAAGACGGCGGCTGTCCCTGGGTCGGCCGCGGCGGTCTCGGCCCGGGCGGCCGGGGCCCCTTCTGCGACCCCTGCCGAGCCCTCGGGCCGGATGGTCCCGCCGGCCGCGGCCCTGGATGTGGCCGCTGGGGCGGCCCCTTGCCCGACGGTCGGGCCGGCTGCTCCCTTCCGCCGCGCTGCTTTCCTCTACCTGATGGCTTCCGACCGCCGCCTGTCATGGAAGTTCCGTTGTAACGCATGGCGGCCGAAAAGGAATCCTTTACTTCCAGGGCCGGAAGGCGGATACTTCATTCGAGTGGTTGCAACCTGACGGTCGCACGCAGCGAAAGCAAAGCACGCGAACCTTGCCGCAGGAGAAACTGCCTGCGGCTTTTTCTGTATCCGAACCGATGCGGTTCGGGGGCCAGGCCAAATTGGCCGGGTCGGCCCTCTCGAGAGAGAGGGTATGTTGGGGCGTTGGCCCCGGTGAACAAGGAGCACAGAGTGGCTGCAGGTACGGTGAAGTGGTTCAACGAATCCAAGGGTTTTGGTTTCATCCAGCAGGAAGGCGGAGAGGACGTCTTCGTTCACTACTCGGCGATCTCGGGCGAGGGCTTCAAGACGCTTGCCGAAGGCGAGCGGCTGGAGTTCGACGTCGTCCGCGGTCCGAAGGGACTGCAGGCGGCGAACGTCCGTAAGGCATAGCTTCACGCCCCGCGTTGCGGGAGGCGGCGCCGCGAGGCGCCGCCTCCGCGCACGGGCCACTTCAGCGCTTCATCACCCCGCGGTATCCAGCTTGAGCTTCCGCACCAACGCCCCGTAGCGGGGATCCTGCCGGATTCCATCCAGGCGCGGATGGACCCGAAGGAAGATCAGCCCCGTGGCCTTTTCCTCGACCGCGACGTCCAGCCAGCGGAACGCCTCGTCCACGTCGCCCAGCCGCGCGTGCAGGGCCGCGATGCCCCAGGCGGACACCACGCGCCGCGAGCGCGCCGCGATCAACTCCTCCAGCTGGCGTCGCGCTTCCTCCGTGTTGCCCATGCTGATCTCGAGGTGCGCGACGCCGAAATGGGGTCCTGCGACCCCGCCGCTCAGCCGACGGCCTTCCTCGTATTCCCGGCGGGAGTCCTCGAAGCGGCCCACGGCCTCGAGGGAGCGCGCGAGGTCGGTGTGGGCGCCGTCGAACCGGGGATCGATCTCCACGGCCTTCTGGTAGTAGACCAGCGATCGCTCGTACTCGCGGGCGTAGTAGTAGGCGTCGCCGACGGCCGTGTGGATGATCATCGACACGGGATCGAGACGGAGCGCCTGCAGCATCGCCTCCTGAGCCTCGCGGTGACGCTCCGTGCAGTAGTAGATGCTCCCCAGGGCCATGTACGCGCCCGGTTCCGGATTCAGGTCGATCGCGTGCTCGAGATTGCGGATCGCGGCGGGAAGATCGCGATCCAAGATCGCCACTTCCCCGAGCGCCGAGTAGGCGTCGGCGAGCGAATCGTCCAGCTCGAGTGCCTTGAGCGCGGCGGACCGCGCGAGCGGCGCGGCCTCGGCGGGCGCGGCCATCCCCCGCTCCGCGCGGACGACATGGGAGTGGGCGATCCCCGCCCACGTGGGGGCGAAGGTGGGATCCAGCTTCAGGGCCCGATCGTAGTAGCGGAGGCTGAGCTCGATGGCTTGCGGCGAGGTGGCCGCGGCGGTGTGGCGGCCCTTCAGGTACTCGACGTGCGCCTCCGGATTCACGGCCGCCTGACGCTTGGCCAGCCGCTTCGCCTCCTTCGGCGTCACGTGCACCTGGATCTCCTTCGCCACCGCTTCGGCGACGCGGCTCTGGAGATCGAGAACGTCCTCGAGGTCGCCGTCGTACCGGTCCGCCCAGAGCGTCTCGTCGCTTCGCGCGGAGATGAGCTGGGCCGAGACGCGCACCCGCTTGCCGACGAGGAGCGCCGAGCCCTCGAGAATCGCGCTCACGTTCAGCTCGCGGGCGATCTCAGGGAGCGCCTTCTGGGAACCTTTGTAGCGCATGGCCGAGGTGCGCGAGATCACCCGCAGCGCCTTGAGTCGCGCGAGCTCCGAGATCAGGGCCTCGGTCATCCCGTCGGCGAAGTATTCCTGCGCCGGATCCCGCGAGACGTTCTCGAACGGGAGGACCGCCAACGACGGGAGCGCCTCGCGAACGGACTCCCCATTGCCCCCGCGCGATCCCGGCTGGCCGATGTGGCGAAGCGTCTGGATCACGGCCACCGCCGACGCGGGGCGCTGGCCGGCGTCCTTGCTCAGACAGGCCTCGATCAGGCGGTCCAGCTCCTGCGAGATCTCTTCCCGGATCGATCGCGCCGGGAGCGGCACGCCATGAAGGATTTCGAACATCAGGGCCTCGATCCGGTCCTTCTCGAAAGGGCGCCGCCCGGTGGTCATCTCGTAGAGCACGGCCCCGAGCGCGTACAGGTCGGTTCGCGCGTCGATCACGCCGCTGGCCAGCTGCTCCGGCGCCATGTACGGCAGCGTGCCGGCCACCCCCTGGATGCCGCTCGAGGCGGTGGCCAGGGTCTGGCCGCCTTTCTCCTGGAGCCGGGCGAGGCCGAAGTCGACCACCTTGGTCTGCCCCTTCGGGGTGACCATGATGTTGCTGGGCTTGAGATCGCGATGGATCACGCCCTGCTCGTGCGCCGCTTCCAGCGCTTCGGCGATCTGGCTCCCCAGGCGGACGATCTCGGCTTCGGGGAGCGGCTCCCGCTTCAGGTGGTCCGCCAGGGATTTCCCCAGGACGAGCTCCATCACCAGGAAATCGACGCCCTGGTCGGTATCGAAGTCGTAAACGGTGGCGATGTGGGGGTGGTTCAAGCGGGAGAGCGCGAGCGCCTCGCGCCGGAATTGCCGGCGCGCGTCCTCGTTGGCGAGAGCGATGTTCGGCAGAACCTTGACGGCGACGTCCCGCTCCAGCCGGTCGTCGTGGGCGCGATAGACCTCCCCCATGCCTCCGGCGCCGAGCCGTTCCAGGACCTGATAGTGCGAGAGCTTCCGGCCGATCATCCCGTGAATCATAACGGACCTCGGCGGAACAGTCTGTACGCGGACGTTGTGGCGGTCCTAAGCTCTTGGGATGATCAGGACGGCCTTAACGCTGATGGCCGGCCTCTGCACTGCCGCCGCCTCCTGGAGCCTGCCTTCAGGCAGTACGGGTGCCCCTCTGGCGTTCCCATCCTCGGACGCGCCCGGCGATACCGTCACCATCCACGATTGCGTCGCCATGGCTCGCGAGCATGCTCCGGCCATCCTTGCCGCCGGCTCCGACCTCCTGGCGGCGGCCTACGAATCCACGGCGGTGGCCCGGGAGCGCGGGCCGGATTGGGCGATCACGTCGGACGCGACGGTCGCGCCGAGAGGCTTCTACGATCCCACGGTCACCGATCTCGGCGGCTATGACCTGAAGCTGGGGTTCGACTGGCCGCTCGCCGACGGGGGCAAGCGGTTCCTCGCGCGCCGTCGCAGCGCGCTGGATCTGGCCCAGGCCCGGTGGCAATCGATGCAGACGGCGAGAGACGTCGGACTGCGCGCGGGCGAGCTTGCGGCGGAGCTCCTGCGTCTTCAGGAGATCGCGGCGGCGCAGGGCGGCGCGGTAGAGTGGACGGTGAGCCTCGGCGCGCTCGTGAAGCGCGGGGTGACCTCGGGGGTGCGGAGCGCCGCCGATTCGATCCGTGTCGGGCTGGAGCGGGACGCCGCCCTTCTCTCCCTGGAGAGCACCCTTCAAGAGGCGCGCACGGATGAATTGGAGCTCCTCGTTCTCCTGGGAATGGACCCCCTGGGGCACGTCGTGATCGCGCCGGCCCCTGGATCCGACCGCCCTCCCGGCGAAGACGATTCCCTGCGCGTGGTCGCGAGCGCCGACCGGGCGCCCGAGGTCGGCCTGGCCGAGATCACGGCCGCGCGCGGCAGCCTCGATCTCCTCGAGGCGCGCCGGCGGAACGCCGCCACGATCGACCTCGCGGCCGACGCGGGCCTGGCGGGGGCCGACCTGACCTCCGCCGTGCCCGAAGATCTCAAGGCGGCCAACCCTGATGCCACCCTGGGAGATCGCCTCCGTCGCGACCTCGGAGCCAGCGTGGCGTTCCACTTCCGGATGCCGGTGCTGGACAAGTCGGCGGCGCGGCACGCCCGCGCGCGCGAGGAAACGCTGCGGGCGGCGCGGGCCAAGGCCCTGGCGGAACGCGGCACGCAGCGTCGCGTGGCCCTGGACCTGCTTTCGCAATGGAGGTTCGCCTACCGGCGGGCGGAGCTGGCGCAGCGATCGCGCGACCGCGCCGAGGACGCCCTCCTTCGCGTGAAGAGCCTCTATGCGGGCGGCGCGACCACGCTGCTCGATCTGCTCGACGCGCGCCGCGTCACCGAGGAGGCGCGGGAGCGCCTGGCCGAAGCCCGGCGGGATGCCCGTCTCGCGCAGCTTCGCGTGGAGGATCGCGAATGACCAGATGGCGAATCGCCAGGGCAGGCGGCACGGTCGTCGCGGCCCTCCTGGCAGCCGCGGCGGTCGGCGGCTGCTCGAAGCACGAAGAATCCGATACCGACGAGACGACCGCACGGGTTCCGGTCCGGGCCGCGCGCGTCGAGACCCGGACCATCCAGAGCCAGATCGCCGCGACGGGGCAATGGCGCGCGGCCGATTCCGTCGTCGTGATCGCTCCCTTCGCCGCGTACGTCGAGAGCGTGCGCCCGCACTTGGGCGATCGCGTCGCCAAGGGACAGACCATCGCCGGCCTGGTCACCCACGAGTCGCGCGCGGCCCTGCGCGGCGCGGAAATCCTCGTGCGTCAGGCGTCCGGGGCGGCGGAGAGCCAGGAGGCGCGCCGCGCCCTGGCCCAGGCGGAACGCGGGATCGTGCGCGTGCCTCTGATCGCGTCGGTCGCGGGAACGGTGATCCGGAGGAGCGCCGAGCCGGGCTCGGAGGTGGCGGAGAGCGCGCCGCTCCTCACCCTGGTACCGCAGGGCTCGTTCGTGTTCGAGGCGCACGTGGCTCATGCCGACGCGCGCCACGTGCGGCCCGGTCAGGCGGCGACGATCCGGCTGGAGGCGGGCGACGTCATCCCCGCCGTAATCCAGCGGCTTCTGCCGCAGGCGAGCGAGTCCGACCAGAACCAGCTGGTATGGCTCTCCCCCGGGAGGGTTCCAACGGGGGCGCTCGACCGCTTCGGCACGGCGAGCATCGAGACCGGCTCGGTGCGAAGCGCGGCTGCCGTGCCCGATTCGGCGCTGGTCGAGGACGACCTCACCGGCCAGGTGCGGATCGCGCGCATCGTGGGCGGGATCGCCATCTGGACCCCGGTTCGCCTGGGGCAGGGGAACGGAGGCTGGCACGAAATCCTGGCTCCAGCGCTCCCGCCCGGCACGCCGGTCGTGATCAGCGGACAGCGGGGCCTGCCGGACAGCACCAAGGTCGAGATCGCGCGGTGACCGGCTTCTTCGATACGGTCCACCGGCAGCGCCGGGCGCTCTCCCTCCTTCTCGCCTCCTTGACGATCCTCTCCTTCGCGGCCGTCCGGAAGCTCCCGACGTCCATCCTTCCCGAAGTCACCTTCCCGCGGATCAAGATCGTCGCGGACAGCGGCGAGCTTCCGAGCGACGCCATGCTGCGCAGCGTCACCCGTCCGCTGGAGGAATCGCTACGCCGCGTGCCTGGCGTCTCCGAGATCCGCTCGACCACCAGCCGCGGATCCACCGAGATCAACCTGGACAGCCGCTGGAACGCGGACATGAATCTCACGCTGCAGCGCGTGCAGGCCCAGATGGAAGCCGTCCGGCCGGAGCTGCCCGCGGGGACCACGCTGGACGCGCGCCTGATGAATCCGACCCTCTTTCCGGTACTCGGCTTTTCGCTCACGTCCGATCGCGTCTCCTCCGCGCAGCTCCGGGACTTCGCCACCCTGATCCTGAAGCCGGAGCTCTCGCGGCTTCCGGGCGTGGCGGAGGTGGTGCTCCAGGGCGGACACAAGCTGGAAGCGCGGATCACGCTGGATCCCGTCGCCCTCGAAGCGCGCGGGCTCACCACGCAGGGCCTGGTCGAGGCCATTCGAAAGGCGGCGGTGCTCGAGCCGGTCGGACTTCTCGAGGCCAACCGGCAGCTCTACCTGGGACTCGTCGACAGCCGCCCCACCGACCTCGGGACCCTCGCCACGCTCCCCATCCCACTCGCGTCCGGAGCGCCCGTCGCCCTGGGACAGCTCGGCAAGATCACGCTCGAAGAGGCGCCGGAATTCGTCCGCTACCGCGCCCGCCAGCGCGAGGCCGTGCTCGTGAACGTGCTCCGGCAGCCCTCGGCCAGCGCGATCGCTCTGTCGCAAGAGGCGCACCGCTGGCTGACCGAGCACGCGCGCCAGCTGCCGCCCGGCACCCACGTGGAGACCTTCTACGATCAGTCCGACCTTGTGCGCGCCTCGGTGGGAAGCGTGCGCGACAGTCTGCTGGTCGGGGCGATTCTCGCGTTCCTGGTGATCGTGTTCTTCCTCCGAAGCGTGCGCCTCGCCCTCGCAGGAGCCGCCGTCCTGTTCTTCAGCATCGCCCTCACCCTGGTCGGCCTCATGCTCGCAGGCCAGTCGCTCAACATGATGACACTCGGGGGCATCGCCGCCGCGGTCGGGCTGGTCCTGGATGACGGCATCGTTGTGGTCGAACACCTCGCCGCGCGCACTGCGGGACCATCGACCGTGAGCCGCTCCCAGGCCATGGCGGAGATCTTCCCCTCCCTCATCGGATCCAGCCTCTGCTCGCTCGCGATCTTTCTCCCGTTCATCTTTCTGGGCGGCGTCACCGGCGCCTTCTTCCGCGTGCTCGCGCTCTCCATGTCGCTCATGCTCGGCTTCTCGCTCCTGCTCTGCCTGACGCTGGTACCGCTGCTGAGCCCGACGGGCCACGCCGAGCGGCCGCCCCGGACCCCCGGGCGGACCACGGAGCGCCTACGGCTGCTTCTCGATCGGTCGATCCGGCGCCCGCGGATGGCCGCGCTGGCGGTGGCGCTCCTGATCGTTCTGGCGGTTCCGCTCTACGCGACCCTGGGAACGGGGTTCCTCCCCGAGATGGACGAGGGCTCGCTCATTCTCGATTACGTCTCTCCCCCCGGCACGTCCCTGACCGAGACCGACCGGATGCTCCAGGAAGTGGAGCGGATCATCGCGGGCATGCCCGAAATCGCCTCCTGGTCGCGCAGGACGGGCGACCAGCTCGGATTCTTCATCACCGAACCGAACACCGGCGACTACGTCCTGCGGCTCCGGTCCGGGCACCGGAGAAGCGCCGACGCGATCGCCGACGACCTGCGTCAGCGCATCGAGAGCAGCCAGCCGGCCCTGGAGGTGGAGTTCGGGCAGCTCGTGGAGGACGTGATCGGGGACCTGACGACGAACCCGCAGCCCATCGAGGTGCGGGTCTTCAGCGAAGACCGCGCGATCGCCGAATCAAAGGCGAGCGAGATCGCGACGCTGCTCGAACGGGTGCGCGGCGTGGTCGACGTGAAAAGCGGTGTCGTGGTGAGCGGTCCCACGCTCGTGGCGAGCCCGAATGCCACGGCCGCGCACGCCGCTCTCGACGCGGGCGACATGGCGGCCGCGGCCGCTCCCGCGGTCGCCGGCGTGGACGTGGGCGAAATCGTCCGGGGCGCCCGGGCGTGGAGCGTCCGGGTGGTTCTGCCGCGGCCATCCGGGTTGAGCGGCGCGGAGATCCTGGCCCGGGTCCCGGTATCCGTCGGGACGGGCGCCCACGCGAGGCTCGGCGACCTGGCCGCGGTCGCGACCAACCCGGGCGAGACCGAGATCGCGCACGACAACCTGCGCACGATGGTGGCCGTGACCGCGCGCCTCTCCGGGCGCGACCTCGGCTCGGCGATCGCGGAGATCCAGGGGCGCGTGCGGCGTGAACTGGTGCTGCCCCGCGAAGCGTCCGTCCAGTATGCGGGCCTCTGGGCGGAGCAGCAGTCTTCCTTCCGGGGGCTGACCGGGGTGGCCCTGGCCGCGGCGGCCCTCGTCGCCCTGATCCTTCTCGCTTCCTTTCAGGCCTGGCCCGAGATGATCGCGGTGCTCCTGGTGGTCCTGGCGTCGCTCGCAGGCGTGTTCACGGCGCTGCGCCTGAGCGGGGCGACCTTCAACATCTCGAGCTTTGTCGGCGTGATCATGATGGTGGGCATCGTTTCCGAGAACGCGTACTTCCTGGTGGCAGCGTTCCAGGCGCGGCTTGTGTCCGGGGATTCCCCGCCCGATGCGGCCCGCGCCGCGGCGCTCCGCCGGGCCCGTCCGGTTCTCATGACGACGTTCGCAGGAATCGCCGCCCTGGCGCCGCTCGCCCTGGGCCTGGGCGCGGGAAGCGCCCTCTTGAAGCCGCTCGCCGTCGCGGTGGTCGGAGGCTTCTCGATCTCGGCGTTCCTGCTGCTCCTGGTGCTTCCCGCCCTGCTCGGTCGGTTCGCATCGCCCTCGCTTCCGCAGCCGAGAGCGCGGAATGATGGGGCCCTGCCCACGTAACCCCTGGAGGAACCGGCGTGACCGAACGCTTCGTGCTGTCTTCGTTCTACGGCTACTTCGCCGCCTTCGTGCTGGTCGAGTTCGTGCTGACGCGGTTTCGACTGGGGACGGGAGAGCGCGGGAACCGCGACCGCCTGTCGGCCCTGTTCTTCCTGTTCGTGCCCTTCGCGGGGATATTCCTGTGGATCTTCTGCGTCAACGCCCACCTGGTCGGCGCACGCTCCCGATCCTCCTGGGCGTGCTCCAGCGCATCCCTAGCGAAGAGGCGCTCCTGGTCGAAGGGCTGGGCCAGAGCTATCGCGCCTACATGACCCGGACGAAGCGGCTCATCCCCGGGTTGTGGTGACGTGGGGGCGGCCTCCGGACGGCGGCCCCTCCGCTAGGGCCTCTTCCCGATCACGAGCCCGGTCGGGCCGGGCAGTCCGACCGTGCGGACCTCCGCGAAGCCCGCGTCGCGCAGCCAGGCCGCGTACTCCTCGCCGCTGTAGGAATCTCCCGCGCGCGTTCCCACCAGCATATTGAGCGCGAACAGCGCGCCCGTCTTGGGGCCCCCCTTGTCGGCGTTCAGGATGAAGTCATGAATGACGACGCGGCCGCCGGGGGCGAGCGCCGCGAACGCCTTGCCCAGCATGGCCTGGTTCTCTTCGGAAGTGTTCCTGTGGCAGATGGCGGAGAAGAGCACGAGGTCGTAGCCCGTGCCGAACGAAGGGTCGCGCAAATCCCCGGTCCTGACGCGCACCTGCGACCCGACCCCCGCGGCCTCGATGTAGCGTTGCGCGATCGGAACCACATCCGGCAGATCCAGGACCTCGACCTCCAGCCCGGGGCGCGACCGCGCGAACGCGATGGCGTAGGCGCCCGATCCGCCACCCACGTCGAGGACGCGCTTCACTCCGTCCAGTCCGATCGCCCGCGCCACGAGGGGGGCGCGGAACGCGGCGTTCTTGTGCATCGCCGCGATGAAGGTCTCGACCCAGTCCGCCCCGCGCCTGTCGCCCAGGGTCACCGAAGTGCCCTGACGCACGCACTCGGTCAGCGTGGACCAGCGCGACCACAGGTGGACCGTGTGCAGGAGCGCGGCCCTCGAATCGTCGGGCCCGCCCGCGACCAGGTAGCGACCGGCGACCGGACCGTTGAAGAACTCCCCGTCCCGTTTCGTTAGGAGGTCCATCGCGGCGAGCGCGTTCAGCAGCATCCCGGTCGCCCGCGGATCGGTGTCGATCGAGCGCGCCACGGCGGCGGCATCCGCGCCGGCGCCGACCGCGGTGAACAGGTCGAGCTCGATGGCCGTGAGCAGGGTGCGGCTCTCCTGGAACGCGCGAAGCATCTGCTGGAAGTCGTCGGGCAGCGCGCCGGCCTGATCCCGCGCCTTCATCCCGGCCATGCGCTTTTGCCCGTTCTCCT
>DASSLZ010000101.1:0-6552 GCA_035689165.1 Candidatus Eiseniibacteriota bacterium
GGGGGCGGCCTTCGCGGCCGGCGCGCTCTTCGAGGCCGGCGCGTCCTTGGTCGCTCCCTTGGGGGCAGGCGCGCCCCAGGTCGCACTAACTGGCGCCAGCGTGGCGCAGATCACGAGCGCCGCGAGGAAGGTGCCCTTCATCCCGGTCCTCCCGCGCCGTGAATGATCCCCGCGCGCGTGAACTCGGGGAAGCCGTGCTGCCAGATCCCCCAGATCAGGAAGAAGAGGAGCGCCGTGCCGGCGGCCGAGCCAAAGAAGAATCGGATCCAGGGCTGGCCGCGCCCGGCGCGCGCGAGGACGACGACCGCCACCGCGGCCAATGCGTAAAACGGAAGCACCAGCGGCACCGTCTGCCCCTCGACCGCCGAGGCGAACGTCGTGAATCCGTACGCCGCGCCGCCCAGGGCGACGAGCAGCGCGGGTAGGAGCCGGCGCGTCGTAGGTCCGGACTCGCTCGAAGCGCGTCCTCCTCTTGCGGCCGCGAGCGGTCCCTCCCCGCTGGGGGCAGGTTGCCCCAGCAGAGCGACCGCAAAGAGAATCCGTCCGCTGTCCACGGCGTAATGCCCGACGCGCTCATCCCAGAAGTCGAGCAGACCGGTGGGGTCGCCCGCGCCGCTCCGCTCCGCGAGATCGTGGATCGAGTTCGCGGCCACGTGCGCTCCATGTCCCAGGGCGAAGGCGGCGGCGGCGAACCCCGTGAGGAGTGCCGCGCCGCTGGCGATGCCGCCCGCCGCCAGCCGCCCGACCCGCGCGAAAAGTGCCAGCACCACGAACACGCCGGCCGTCTCGATCAGGTCGCCCAGCGTGACGCCCGGACGCAGGAAGGGAGTCTTGATCAGCACGCAGCCGACGTCGAAGGCGGCCGACGCCGCGCCCAGGAGGAGCAAAGCGGTGGGGAGCGCTAGGGAGCGAGCGTCGTCTCGGTCCACCCGACGTCCGTTCGCATGTAGAGGACGCGGCGATGCAGCCGGTTCTCGCGGCCCTCCCAGAACTCGACCGTGTCCGGGATCACGCGGAATCCCGACCAGTAGTCGGGGCGGGCCACGTTCTTCGGCGGCAGCTTCCGATCGAACTCGGCGAAGCGGGCCTCCAGCTCCCGCCGTCCTCCGGGAAGAGGCTCGCTCTGGGGCGAGGCGTACGCGGCCACCTGGTGCCCGCGCGGCCGCGTCGCCCAGTACGCGTCGGCCTCGGCGTCGTCCACGCGCTCGGCGCGCCCTTCGACGCGCACCTGGCGCGCGAGCGGCGGCCAGTAGAAGCAGAGCGACGCGAGCGCCGTCCGTCCCGGCTGGAGCAGCTCCCGGCCTTTCCGGCTGTTCAGGTTGGTGAAGAAGACGAAGCCCCGCTCGTCGAGGCCGCGGAGGAGCACCATGCGGACGGAGGGCTGCCCGTCGGCGCCCACGGTGGCGAGCGCCGCGGCGGACGGCTCCGGCAGTCCCACGTGGTGGGCGGACTCGAACCAGTCCTGGAACAGCGCGATGGGGTCGGTGGAATCGCTCACGGGCGGAGCGATCGTACACCAGCCCCCGCGGACGCGATATACTCGGGTCGGTCGGCGCGGCGGGCTCACTGACATCACGCTGCAGTTCGCCCGGGTCCGCCCGCGCCCGGCCACATCCCCCTGTGCTATCGTTTTCGGGGTCATGTACCCGTTTAAGCCATGAGCCAAGCCCTGCTTCGGGAAGGTGCATTGTCCACCCGCGCCTCGATCAAGCCGCTCTCCAAGTCCCGGGTCCACGCGGGGCTGCAGTGCGCCAAGCGCCTCTATCTCGAGTGCTACGCTCACGAGCAGAAGGACCCGCTCGACGCCGCCCGCCAGGGGCTGATCGAGGTCGGGCGGCAGGTCGGGGTGGCGGCTCGGGCGGCGTTCCCCGGCGGGATCCTCATCGACCATGACCCCTACCACCACGACGACGCCGCCCGGGCCACGCGCGAGGCGATGGCGAACCCCGCCGTGCCCGCCGTCTTCGAGGCGGCCTTCACGTTCGACCAGATCCGGGTCCGCGTGGACGTGATCGCGCGCGTGGACAACCGGAGCTGGGAAGTGGTCGAGGTCAAGTCGAGCAAGCAGGTGAAGGACGAGTACGTGACCGACGTGGCGATCCAGCTCCACGTCGTCGAGGGCTCGGGCGTCCCGGTATGCGGGATTTCCGTCCTCCACGTGAACGGGGACTACGTGTGGCCCGGGGGGCCCTACGATCCCTCGCTCCTTTTCACGCGGCGCGAGCTGATCGAGGACGCCCGACGCCGCCTGCCCGACCTGCTGCGGCGGCTCGAGACCATGCGCGCGGGCCTCTGGGGTCTCGAGCCTCCGGACATCGCGATCGGGAAGCACTGCGAGCGGCCGCATCGCTGCCCCTTCCACGGCACCTGCCACGAGAACGGCGTCGAGCACCCGATCCACACCCTGCCGCGGATGGACCAGCGGCTGCGGCGCCGGCTCGCCGGGCTCGGCGTCGCCGACATTCGCGAGATCCCCGACGACTTCGACGGACTGAGCATGCTCCAGCGCCGCGTGCGCGACTGCCTGGTCGGCGGAGCGCCGTTCCAGGACCCGATGCTCCGGGAGGAGCTGTCGAAGGCCGCCTATCCGATTCACTTCCTCGACTTCGAATCGTGCAGCGCGCCCCTTCCGGTCATTCCCGGGACGCGCCCCTTCGAGCCGACGCCGTTCCAGTGGAGCGATCACGTGCTCCACGAGAACGGCGACGTGGAGCATCGCGAATATCTGCACGACGCGCGCACCGATCCGCGCCGGCCGCTCACCACGGCACTCCTCGAAGCGCTCGACGGCGCGGGCGCCATCGTGGTCTATTCCGGATTCGAGGCGCGGACGATGCGGGAGTTGGCCGCGACGCTGCCCGATCTCGCGCCGCCGCTCCTGGCGCACGTCGAGCATCGGATCGTCGACCTGCACCGGCTCCTGCACCTCCACTACTACCATCCCGACTTGCGCGGCTCGTTCTCGATCAAGGACGTCCTCCCCGTCGTCGTGGATGGCCTGGGGTACGGCGACCTGGTGATCAAGGACGGGAGCCAGGCATCGCTGGCGTTCTCGGACATGACCGATCCCGGCCTGCCGGCGGAAGCGCGCGACCTTCTGCGCGAGCGCCTGCTGGCCTACTGCGGACGCGACACGGAGGCGACGATGCGGCTGTTCCTGGCTTTGAAGGAGGGCGCGTGAGCGGGCGGAGGATGTTCATGGCGTTGTGCGTCACGGCCGTGGCCGCGGGCCCTGTTCGGGCCGATGTCCGCCCTCCGCTCCCGGGGAGGACCTACACCTGGACGTTCGAGGCCGACACCCTGGGCCAGGCGCCGGCCTCCACGCGCGCGACCGGCGGACGGTGGGCCGTGCTGGAGGACTCGACGCAGGCCGGCGCGCGCCTGCTGCGCCAGATGGATTTCGAGGAAGGGCTGGGATCGCACGCGCTCCAGTTCCTGAAGCCGCGCGTCGCCGACCAGCAGACGTCCGTGCGCTACCGGATCCGCTCGGGGGGAATGGATCCCTCGGTAGGGCTCGCCTTCCATCTCGACGCGAAAGGGAAGAACGGATATCTCGTCCGCGTCAGCGGCCGGAGCCAGGAGCTGATCGCGCACTATCTCCTGAACGGCAAGCGGCGCGATCTGAAGATGGTTCCGATCGAGCCGCCGCGCCCCGACGAGTGGCACACGCTGGGCGTGCGGCGCGTGGGCGAGCGGCTCGAGGTGCTCTACGACGGCGTCGTGAAGATGAAGCTGCGCGACGAGCGATTCGGGGCGGGGAACGTGGGACTCTGGACGGAAGACGACACGGTGGCCGATTTCGAGGGGTTTACCGTCAGCACGCTGTAGCGGCCGGTGGCGAGCGTGCCGGGCGGCGGGGACCGCCGGAGCTCACACCGTACGCCCCAGGCGCAAATTAGGGGCGCGCCGTTACGGGAGGGTGGAGTCGGGTGCCGGTGAGAACCACGAGCTCGGGACCCTGCCGCCGTTCGCGCCCCGTCTTCCGTGACTGGGGCACATCCTCCCCGGCCGTCCCTGGCCGGAGGGGCGCACCTCAATAGGCTTTCCCTAATTGGATTTCCTAGGTCTCCTACCGTTTAGATGCCGACCCCCAAGGCGCAGGATACTTAATTTCAAAAGCACAACAAGTGTATTTCTAACGGCTTGACGATATTCCTGCCCGGGAGGCCACTTCGTAGAGGTAGGCCGCCGCCGACTTGGCCCCCCCGAAGAAGCAGGAAAGCGCGAAGTGCTCGTTGGGGGCGTGGAGGTTGTCTCCCGGCAACCCGAAGCCCATCAGCACGCAAGGGGCGCCCGTCGCCTTGACCAGCGGCGCCACGATCGGGATCGATCCGCCCATTCCCATGACGACCGCCGGCCTGCCGAAACCCGCCTCCAGCGCTTTCAACCCGCCTTGGACGAAGGGATTCTGGAGGTCGGACATGAAGGGCAGCCCGGCGCCGAAGCGCTGGAAGGTCACCGTGCCCATGTCGCCGACCAGCTCGCGCACGCGCTTCTCGAAGAGCTGGGCGATCTTCTCCGGGTCCTGGTTGTGGACGAGGCGCATGCTGATCTTGGCCTTGGCCACGTTCCCGATCACCGTCTTGAACCCCGGCCCCGTGTAGCCGCCCCAGATTCCGTTGGTCTGCAGCGTGGGGCGGATCACGCCCGACTCGCGCGGCGTGTAGCCCTCTTCATGGAAGAGTCGCGCCACGCCGATTTCCCGCGCGCGCGCCGCGTCGTCCCAGGGCGCGTTGCTCATCGCCTGCCGCTCCTCGGCGCTCGGAACGACCACGTCGTCGTAGAACCCGGGGATGAGCACCTTGCCCGTCTTGAAATCCTTGAGCGACTGGAGCACGTAGCGGAGAACGTCCACCGGCTCGTGGAGCATCCCGCCCCACTCGCCCGAGTGCTTGTCGCCGGTGGCCCCGGTGATCGTGATCTCGAAGGCCTGGATGCCGCGCAGATAGGTGGTCAGCGCGGGATGATCCAGGTCGGGCATGCTCGAGTCGGACACCACGATGGCGTCGCAGGCGAGCGCCTTCCCGTGCTTGGGGAACTCCGCGGCCATCGCCTCGCCGTCGTATTCCTCGTCGCTCTCGATGATGAACTTCACGTTCACGGGCAGCCCGCCGCCCGCTCGAATCGCCGCCTCGACGCCCGCGATCTGCGCGTAGTGCTGTCCCTTGTTGTCGTCGGCGCCGCGCGCCCAGATCTTCCCGCCCGCGATCCGCGGTTCGAAGGGCGGCGACTCCCAGAGCTCGACCGGATCCACCGGCTGCACGTCGACGTGGCCGTAGATCAGCACCGTCGGGAGGTCGGGGTTCTCGATCCGCTCGGCGAAGAGCCCCGCGTGCGCGCGCGTCGGCCACACCTCGGTGCGGAATCCGAGCGATTCCAGCTTCCGCTTGTCGTAGTCGAGCGCGGCCGCGACATCGGCGTCCCGGTCGGGATGAGCGCTGATGCTGGGAATACGGAGGAATTGGATCAGCTCGTCGGTGAGTCGGTCCTTGTTCTCGTCGAGATAGCGGAACACCGAGTCGAGTTTCATGCGCGCTCCTGGGTCGGTGGAATCGCGGAAGCGGTTGGATACGACCATCCTAGCGGCACAACGACTTGGGGACAATTCCCGCCTTCGATTGGGGCATCTCCCCCAGTTTTCGGCTTTCCGGCGTGCGTCCCGCGCGGCCGATGCGCTTTTCGCTCCTGCTAATTCCTGTGCCCGCCGATAGGTAGGGACGCGTAGCGCTCCGCGACGAACTGCGGCACCGAAGTTGCCCTTGCATGGATGCGCGCGTGGTCCAAACGCCTCGCGGCGGAGGTCATCCGCCACGCGCCGGTAGTGGGCCGCTCGCCCGGAAGAGACCGAACTTGAAACGGGCCGGGTCGGGCAAACGCAGTACCACAGTCTTGTAGTGGGAGGGTGCTTCAATGCTGAAGAACTTCATTCGGGACGAGCGTGGCGAAGATCTCATCGAGTATGGCCTTCTGGCGGCTTTCGTCGCGGCGATCGCGACGGCGGTCATCATCGCGGATCCCCTCGGCCTCCGTACGGCGGTCGAAGGTGCCTACACGGCCGCGGTGACCGCGCTCAACGCGATGTAATTCGAAGTCACCATCGACATGACCTCACATTGGATGGCCGGCGGCGCGGTGATCCTGTGCGGTGTGGCGAGTTGGACGGACCTGCGTTCGCGCAGAATTCCGAATGCTCTGACCATCCCGGCCCTCGTAGCGGCGCTGTGCGTGCACGGCGCCCTCGGGGCCGGGCAGGGCCTTCTCCTCTCGGCATGCGGCGCACTGGCGGCGGGAGCCCTTCTGATCCCGGGCTACCTGTTCCGCTTCACGGGCGCCGGAGACGTGAAGCTCCTGATGGCGGTCGGCGCGATTCTCTCGTTTCCGACGGCGCTGCTCGCGGGGCTGGCCTCGCTGATCTTCGGCGGGCTGCTCGGCGCGGTGACCGCCTTCCGCCTGGGAAGGCTTCGCGAAGTGCTGGGTCGCACGGCGGGGCTCGCCCGCTGGGCGGCCGTCCGGGCGACCGGGGTGCCGGTGGCCGCTCCGGAGACTTCCAGG
>DASSLZ010000102.1:0-5026 GCA_035689165.1 Candidatus Eiseniibacteriota bacterium
GCGGGGGCGAGGGCGAAGTAGATCGTCGGCATGTTCTTGGGAAGGGCCGCGAGCACGCGCGCCGCCGAAGCCGCCGCGGTGCGTGCGAACTCCGCCGGCGGGAGCGCCCCCGCCTGGGTGTCGAACAGCATGATGGCGTCCACCCCCGCGGCGATCTGCGCCTTCAAATAGTCGATCGTGGCGTCCACGATGATGTCGAGGAGCCGCGCGAACCACTCGGGATCGCGCGAGAGGAATCCGCGCGTCTTGGTCAGCTCCTTCGAGCCGCCGGCCTCGACCAGGTAGCTCGCGATCGTGAAGGGCGCCCCGCCGAACCCGATCAGCGGCACCCGTCCGGCGAGCCGCTCCCGTACGGCGCGGATCACCGGCTTCACGTGGGGCGTGGACTCGGCCGCGCCCTTCCAATGGAGCCGCGCCACGTCCTCGCGCCGCTCGATCCGGAATTCCAGCTGCGGCCCCGGAGCGAACGCGATCGGCACGCCCAGCCCGATCACCGGAATCAGGATGTCCGAGAAGAGGATCGCCGCGTCGAAGCCGAAGCGGTCGATCGGCTGCGCCGTGACCTCGGCGCACAGCTCGGGCACCGTGCAGAACTCCAGAAAGCCGTGCTTCTCGCGAAGCGCCCGGTACTCGGGGAGATAGCGTCCGGCCTGGCGCATGATCCAGATCGGCGTCTCCGAGCTGGGCTCGTTGCGGCACGCGCGGAGAAACGGGTAAGCGGGCGCGAGCTGGGTCATGAGAGCCCCTCCATCGCCTCGTCGGCGGCTTCCAGCGTCCTGTCGATGTCCTCGTCGGTGTGCGCGTCGGAGAGGAACGCGCTCTCGAACGCGGAGGGCGGAAGAGAGACGCCCCGCTCCAGCATGCCGTGGAAGAAGCGGGCGAAGCGCTGCTTGTCGGCCGCGCGAACGTCCTTCATCGAGGTCACGCGCGCCGGCCCGAAGAAAAGGGTCCACATGGAGCCCACGGCATTCACCGCGCCCGGGATCCGGCGGCGCGCGAGGATCTCGCGGAGCCCCGCGGCCAGGAGCGTCGTGCGCGCCTCGACGCGCCGGAAGATCTCCGGCTCCTTCTCGAGGATCTCCAGCGCCGCGTTTCCCGCGGCCATGGAGAGCGGGTTTCCGGAGTAGGTGCCGGCCTGGTAGACGGGCCCCTGCGGCGCCACGCGCTCCATGAGATCGGCGCGCCCCGCGAAGGCCGCGAGCGGAAGGCCGCCGCCGATCACCTTGCCCAGCGTGACCAGGTCGGGACGCACGGCGTAGCGCTCGGCCGCGCCCCCGCGCGAGGCGCGGAAGCCGGTCATGACCTCGTCGAAGATGAGCACGGCGCCGTACCGGTCGCAGAGCGCGCGGAGCCCGGGGAGGAATCCCGGCTCGGGCGCCAGCACGCCGTAGTTGCCGATAACCGGCTCCACGATGACGGCGGCGATCCCCTCAGGCTCGCGCGTGAAGTGCGCGGCCACGGAGTCGAGATCGTTGAACGAGGCGATGCGCGCCTCCTCGGCCGTGGTCTCCGGAACGCCGGGCGAATCGGGGGTGCCCAGCGTCGCGAGTCCCGAACCCGCCTGGATCAGAAAGGAATCGGCGTGGCCGTGGTAGCAGCCGTCCAGCTTCACGTACGCGCTCCGGCCCGTGGCGGCGCGCGCGACGCGGAGCGCGCTCATCGTGGCCTCGGTGCCTGTCGAGACGAACCGGATCCGCTCGGCGGCGGGGACGAAGCGGCGGACGCGCTCGGCCAGCTCGATCTCGAGCTTCGTGCTCGCTCCGTACAACGTGCCGAGCGGAGCCTGGCGCTTCACCGCGTCCACCACCGCGGGGTGCGCATGCCCCAGCAGGAGCGGCCCCCATCCCAGGACGTAGTCGAGGAGCCGGTTTCCGTCCTCGTCCGTCACCCAGGCGCCCTTGGCGGAGGCGATGAAGCGGGGCGTTCCCCCCACGCCCTTGAAGGCGCGCACGGGAGAGTTCACGCCGCCCGGGAAGAGGCCGGCGGCGCGGTGGCCGAGGATCTCGCTCTCGCGCGTCTTGGGAACGATGCGCGCTTCCGTCATCGCGCTCTCCGTCCCAGGAGCGGAGCGACTTCCTTGGCGAAGTAGGTCAGGATCACGTCGGCGCCGGCGCGGCGGATCGAGGTGAGCACCTCGAGCGCGGCGCGCTCGCCGTCCAGCCAGCCCCGCTCGGCGGCGGCCTTGATCATCGAGTACTCCCCGGAGACGTTGTAGGCGGCGACCGGCATGCCGAAGCGCTCCTTCACGCGGCGGATCACGTCGAGGTAGGGGAGCGCCGGCTTCACCATCACCATGTCGGCCCCTTCCTCGACGTCCAGCGCCACCTCGCGCATCGCCTCGTCCCCGTTCGCCGGGTCCATCTGGTAGCCGCGCCGGTCGCCGAACTGCGGCGCCGACTCGGCGGCCTCGCGGAAGGGGCCATAGAAGGCGCTCGCGTACTTGGCGGAGTAGGCGACGATCGGCGTCTCGTCCAGCCCCGCCTCGTCCAGCGCTCGGCGGATGGAGCCCACCCGCCCGTCCATCATGTCGCTTGGCGCGATGAGGTCGGCGCCGGCGCGCGCGTAGGCGACCGAGGCGCGCGCCAGGAGCGGGAGCGTGCGGTCGTTGTCCACGCGTCCGTCCCGGATCACGCCGCAGTGCCCGTGGTCGGTGTACTCGCAGAGGCAGACGTCCGCCCACAGGAGCAGCTCGGGGGCCGCCTCCTTGATGGCGCGGAGTGCGCGCGGGACGATGCCGTCCTCGGCGTACGCTTCGGTCCCCTCAGCGTCCTTGGCCTTCGGGATGCCGAAGAGGATCACGCCGCCCACGCCCAGGTCCGCGAGCGTCTTCGCCTCGCGCACCGCTTCCTTCACCGAGAGCTGGGCGTGTCCAGGCATCGAGGCGATCTCGCGGCGCGCCGTGTCGCCGTGCGCGACGAAGAGCGGCGCCACCAAGTCGGCGGCGTCGAGCGTGGTCTCGCGCGTCATGGCGCGCAGCGCGGGGGTCGCCCGCAGGCGGCGGAGTCGGGTGGTCGGGAAGGTCAATGAAGGCTCCTCGCTACCGATTGTATCGTGTCGAGAACGAACGCGTCATGCTGCCGGGCGCCGGTAGGGCGCACGGCATGCGTGTACCCCCAGCGCAGAAGGGCCTGGTAGGTCGTTTCGCCCCGCGCGATCGCGATCGCTTCCGAATGAAGGACCTCACCCATCGCGGGGTCGAGCAGCCGCTCCAGGCCCGCGATTCCCGAGGGACTGTAGTAGGCGATGACGCAGGGACGCCGCGCGTCCAGCGCCCGCACCACCGGCGCGGGGTCGGCCGGCAGGTACACCGTGCGATAGAGCTCATATTTCTCGACGGAGATACCGGCGCGCGCCAGCGCGTCCGGAAAGTCGGTCAGCGCGCGATCGCCATGCAGGAAGAGGACGCGCTTTACGCCGAGAGCCTGCGCGTGCTCGACCAGGTAGGCGGCCAGATGTCCCGCGCCCAGCCCTCCGGCGGGCACCGAAACCTCCAGTCCCGCGCCGCGGATCGGCGCCGCGCTCTCCTCTCCGACCGCGTAGAGCGGGATCGCCTGGAGCGCTTCGCGCCGCGCCGGGAGCGCCGTCTGGGCCAGCACCACGGCCGCGCGGCGGCTGGTCCACGCGACGGCGGTGCCCGGCTCGACCTTCTTCAAACGCTCCGCGAGCGCGTCCACCTGCCCGCCGGGACGCGTCTCGAACAGCTCGAGCCGCGCCACGTCGAATCCCTGACCTTCGGCCGCGCGGATCAGGTCGTCGTCGGACGGCTCGCTCCGTGCCACGATCAGGAAGGGACGCGCCTCGCTCACGGAAAGACCTCGTCTCCACGGGCCTTGTCCAGGATGGCGCGTGCGCCTTCGTGGAGGAACATCCCCGCCAGCTCGCGCCCCACCGCCTCCGGATCGGAGGCGGGACCGTGCGCCGTGCGCCGCAGCGACGGCCGTCCCGAAGGATCGCCGACGAAACCCGCGAGCGTGACCGTGCCGTCCTCGATCTTCGCCCGCGCGCCGATCGGGACCAGGCAGCCGCCGCCCAGCGCGGAGAGGAGCGACCGCTCGGCCGCGGCCTCGGCGGCGGCGCCCGGATCGTGCAGTCGGCCCACGGCCGCCGCGGTTTCCGGATCCCCTTCGCGAATCTGGATCGCCACCACGCCCTGCCCGGGCGCGGGGAGCATGAAGGCGTCGTCCAGGAGCTCGGTCGCGCGATCGATCAGATTCAGCCGCCGAAGTCCCGCCGCCGCCACCACGATCGCGTCGAAACGCCCCTCTTCCAGCCTGGCCAGGCGGGTCGGCACGTTCCCGCGCAGGTCCACGACGTTCAGGTCGGGGCGCTTCGCCAGCAGCTGCGCCTTGCGCCGGAGGGATGAGGTGCCCACCGTGGCGCCCGCGGGCAGCTTCTCGAGCGGCGTTCCTCCGCGCGCGATCACCGCGTCCCGCGGATCTTCGCGGGGAAGCATCGCGCCGATCATGAGCCCGGCCGTCATCTCGGTCGGCAGGTCCTTGAGCGAATGGACCGCGAGGTCCACGCGCCCCAGCAGCAGCGCCTCCTCGATCTCCTTGGTGAAGATCCCCTTGCCGCCGAACCGGCGGAGCGAGGCCATCGGATTGCGATCTCCGGAGGTCTCGATCACCTCGAGCGGGATGTCGTCGGGAGCGCCGTTCGTCAGGCGCTCGCGCACGTGGCCGCTCTGGGCCAGGGCAAGCGCACTACCGCGGGTTCCGATCCGCATCGGAATCCTCCTCCTCGATTCCGAACAGATCGCGGATGGCGTCGATCCGGGCGATCCCGTCGGGGGCCTTCTCGTCGGCCCTCGTGAGCTTGGTCGTGGGACGATGGAGCACCTTCTGCACGATGCCGTGGACCAAGGCGTCCAGCGCGGCGTGGTCTTCGGCACGGAACTTCCCTTTGTGGCGTTCCAGCTCCTGATGCGCGATCGCTTCCACCTGGGTCCGGAACGCGGTGACGGTGGGCACGACCGCCAGCGAGCGGTGCCAGCGCAGGAAGCGCGACAGCTCCTCCTCGACGATCG
>DASSLZ010000103.1:0-4382 GCA_035689165.1 Candidatus Eiseniibacteriota bacterium
ACGAATCGGCGGCGTCTCATGTTCCGAATCGCCCCAGGGGGGCGCCTCCCACGAGGTGGAAATGCAGGTGAAAGACGGTCTGTCCCGCGTGCGGGCCGACGTTGGTCACGAGCCGCCACCCCGATCCCAGCCCTTCGCCGCTCGCGACACGCGCCGCGAACGGGAAGAGCTCGCCCAAGAGCGCTCCCTGTTCGGGAGTGAGCTCCGCGGCGGAGGCGGCGATGTGGCGCTTGGGGATGATCAGGATATGCGTCGGAGCCTGGGGCGCGATGTCGCGGAACGCGAGGAGGTCGGCCGAGTCGGCCACCTTTTTCGAAGGGATCTCGCCGCTGACGATGCGGCAGAAGAGACAGTCGCTCATGGTCTCCGCGCCCGGCCCCGGGGCGGCGCGGAAAACGCAGCGCCCGCGGGCCGTACGGCTGAGACCGTACTAAGAGGCCCGCGGGCGTGCCAAGCGATTTTCGGTTGGGTCAGTGGTTGTGGCCGCGTCCCCTGCCGTGTCCACCCTGGTCGGAGCCCTGGTCCCGGCTGGGCGCCGATCCCTGGTCGGAGTTGCCGCGGTCCTGCCGGCCCCGCCGCCGCTCCTGCTGCTGTTGCGGCTGCTCTTGCTGCTGCTGCTGCACCTGCTGCTGGCGACGCTCCTCCTGACGCGCGCGAGCGTCCTGCTGTTGCTGCTGGCGCTGATACCGATCCTGCTCCGCCTGCTGACGCGCCTGCTGGCGCTCGTAGCGCGCCTGGTCCGCCTGCTGGCGCTCATAGCGCGCCTGTTCCGCCTGCTGGCGGGCTTGATCGCGTTGCGCCTGCTGATCGGCGCGCGCGCGGCCCTCGGCCTCGGCGCGGTCCCGACGACGCTGCTCGGAGCGGCCGCGGTCGAGCTGCTGCTGCCGGTCGTAGCGCTGTTGATCTTGCTGCTGGCGGTCGTAGCGCTGTTGCTGCTGCTGGCGCTCGTATCCGCGCTGCCGCTGCTCGCGCTCATCGACGCGCTGCTGCTGGCGCTCGTATCCGCGCTGCCGCTGATCGCGGTCGAAGCGCTGCTGCTGCCGGATCGCCCGCTCTTCACGGGCGTTCCGTGCGCGCTGCTCGCGCATCTGATCCTGCCGGCCCTGACCCATGCGGGCCGGACGCTCGAAGTCGCCCTGCCGGTCGACCGGCGCTCCGCGCTCGATCCGACCGCGCGCCTGCGTCTCGCCGCCGCGTCCCGGAGGCACGCGTTGCCCGCGTTCCAGCCGGCCGCCGCGAACCCGCATCTCGCGCTCGAAGCGATCGCGACGCGTGCGCATCTCGCTGGTCAGGCGTTCGCCGCCGGCGCGTCCGCGCCCGCCGCCGCGCGAAAGCACGGGCATCGGCGAGACGAGCGTCCTGCCGCGCACCATGTCGCGCCGGAGGCCGCTCTCGCGGGTCGTCAGGCGGTATTGCGGAATGTCACGACCCGTGGCGCGCTCGATCAGCGCCGGCCGGAGTCCGCGCTCGGCCACGCGCCCGCTCACCGACGCGTAACGCGTCAGATCCCGGGTCTCGGTGTAGATCCTCCGCGTGTCGCGGAGCGGCGCCACGTAGGTGCGAAGCCGCGTGCTGGTGAGCCGGCTCTCCGGAACGAAGCACCAGCGCGACGGGGCGACGAAATCGTCGGCGTAGCGAATGCCGAACGAAACGTCCCAGGTCGCCTCGGGCGGAAGGGGCGCCCAGCCGGCATAGCCGCCGCCGTAGCGCCACGACACCCACGCGGGCGCCCAGACGTCGTCCGGAACCCACATCCAGCGGTTCGACGCGTCACAAGCCCAGCGGCCGTAGTGGTACGGATCCGCGCCCCAGGGATCGTCGGAGACCCAGGCCCATCCCCAATCGGTGTAGACCCAGTATCCGTTCAGGTAGGGGCGCCATCCGGCCGAAACGGCCTCGGGGTACCAGACCCAGCCGTACCGCGGATCGTCGTACCAGTCGCCGTAGGGATCCAACTCGTCGTAGAAATAGGAGACGGTGACCGGGTAGCCGTACTCGTCGTCACCATAGTCGTCATAGTCGTCGTCGTAGCCGCCGTACGAAGAGGCCAGGTAGTAGTCGTACGACGGATCGCGGCCGTAGGAATACGCCCAGCGCCCGTAATAGTCGGTGCCGCCCCGACGGTAGTCGCGCCCCGTCCTGGAGGCGTACGTTCCGCTGGAAGCCGCGCGGCCGCTCGAAGCGCCACCGGCGTCGCCGTACGTATCGGAAGGCGGCCCCGCGTAGGGGTAGTCGTCCTGGGAGAGCTGGTCGCCTCGTCGCGACGAGCACCCCGCGAGAACGACGGCCGCCGCCATCGTCATCCAGATCGCTGTTCTTCGAATCACCGAAATGCTCCTTCCTGTCGGAACGGGGGTCTCACTGTCTCTCGTTTCCTACACCGACCCGCGCCGCCCGTGGCGGGCCGCGGGACCTTCCGTTGCGGGAAAAGGGCTTACGGACGGCCCCCGCGCTACACCCATCCCTCTCCTATGCTAGATTCGCCATCCAGTCCTACGATGCAGGGGTAATGCCAAGGAGGGCGGGTGGTGGGTAAGAAGATCGTGATCGTTGGCGGAGGCGTCTCCGGCCTGGCCACGGCCTGGTACTGCCTGGAGCGGGGACACGACGTCACCATCCTCGAGCAGGGGCCGGAACATCACGACTGCTGCTCGCTCGGCAACGCCGGCTTCATCTCCCCGAGCCACTTCATCCCGCTCGCGTCGCCGGGCATCGTGGGGAAGGCGCTCCGCTGGCTCGGCGATCCCGAGAGCCCCTTCTGGGTGCGTCCCCGGCTCGATCCCTCGTTCCTCGCCTGGTCCTACCGCTTCTGGAGAGCCTCGCGGCCGGAGCGCGCGCGGCGCGCGGGCCCCCTCCTTCGCGATTTGAATCTCGCGAGCCGCTCACTCTTCGAGGAGCTGGCCCGCCGTACCGGGAACGACTTCGGCCTCACCGAAGAGGGGCTTCTCCTTCTCTTCCGCTCGGAGGCGGCGCTCGACGTGGAGCGCCGCCACGCGGCGGCGGCCCGCGAGCTCGGCCTGGAGGCCGTGGTCCTCGACCGCGCCGGCGTGGCGGCGCTGGAACCCGGCCTCACGCTGGACGTGACCGGCGGGGTGCACTACCCGATGGACGCGCACGTGACGCCGCAGCGCTTCTGCGCGACGCTCGCGCGCATCGTGCGCGAGCGGGGCGGCGACTTCGCCTGGGAATCGGGCGTGACCGGGTGGCGCGCTTCGGGACGGAGGGTCGAAGCGGCGATCACGCCCCGCGGCGAGCATCGCGGCGACGAGTTCGTCGTGGCCGCGGGATCCTCGTCGCGCAGCGTGCTCCGGCCGCTGGGCGTGCCGATCGCGCTCGAGCCGGGCAAGGGATACAGCCTCACGCTGCCCATCCCGCCCGAGCGGCCGCGCCGCTCATTGCTCCTGCAGGAGGCGCGCGTCGCGATCACCCCCATGGGGAGCACGGTCCGGGTCGGCGGCACGATGGAGCTGGGCGCGGGCACGCTGGGGGTCAATCCGCCGCGCATCCGGGGCATCGTGCGCTCCATGGGGCGGTACCTGCCTGCGTTCACCCCGGACCGCTTCGCGGGGATCGAGCCCTGGAGCGGGCTTCGCCCCTGCACGCCGGACGGGCTCCCGTACATCGGCCGCTCCGCGCGCCTCGACAATCTCCTCGTCGCCACGGGACACGCGATGCTCGGACTGTCGCTCGGCCCGGTGACCGGCTCTTTGATCGCGGCGCTCGTCTCCAACGAGAGGCCCGCGATCGACATCGCGCCCCTTCGTCCGGAGCGGTTCGGATGAACCGGTTCGGGAAGGCGATCCGCTCCGAGTGGCTGCTCGATCCCGCGTACGTCTACCTGAATCACGGCACGGTCGGCGCGCCGCCGCGCCGCGCGTTCGAGGCGCAGGAGCGGATCCGCCGCGAAGTGGAGCGCCAACCGGCGCGCTTCCTGCTGCGTGAGCTTTCCGCCATCGCGGTGGGGGGCCCGCGCGCGGAGCCGCCGCGGATGCGGGCGGCCGCCGAGCGCGTCGCCCGGTTCCTGAACGCCGAGGGGAAGGACCTCGTCTTCGTGGACAACGCCACGACGGCGATCAACGCGGTGCTCCGCTCCTTCCCGTTCCGGGCGGGCGACGAAATCGTGATCTCCGACCACGCCTACGGCGCCATCCGAAACGCCGCCGCGTTCCGTGCGCGGGAAACCGGGGCGGTGGTGCGGGACGTCGCGCTTCCAGGCCCTCCGTTCGAGGCGGCGCGCATCGCCGAGGCCTACGCGGCCGCGCTCTCGCCGCGCGCGCGGCTCCTGATCGTGGATCACGTCACCTCGGAGAGCGCCCTGATCCTCCCGATCGAGACGATCGTCGCGGAGGCCAAGGCGCGCGGCGTGCGCGTCCTGGTGGACG
>DASSLZ010000104.1:0-5572 GCA_035689165.1 Candidatus Eiseniibacteriota bacterium
TCCGCCTGGCTGATCACCCAGCACTCGTGGAACCGGGGCGCCACGGTGGCCTCGTAGTCGCGGATGCGCGGCCCCTCGATCTGGTAGAGCCATCGGTCGGCGCCGCTCCGGAACGGAAGCGAGCGCTCGATCCCCGCGGAGATGACGTCGGTGAGGTCGAGGACCCAGCGGGCGCGCCCGTGGTCCAGGTGCGGCAGGGCGTAGGGCGCCATGCGGAAGAGATGCGTCAGGACCACGTGGGGCCGCACGCGGCGGATCGCCTGGTCCACGCGCTCGCGCATGCGCGCGGAGCGGTAGTAGGCCGCCTGGAGCGGAAAGCGCCCGGGGATCGCCTGCGCCGCGCGCAGCCACGAGAGCGGACGCGGCAGCGGCACCGTGTCCACGCTCCGGAGCGTGCGCCGGAGCGGAGCGAGACCGTCCTCGCTCTGGCGCCGCGTGTCGAACGAAAGGAGGTGGACGGCATGCCCGGCTTCCGCCGCCGCGCGCATCATGTGATAGACGCGGAACCGGTCGCCTCCGACCGGCGGGTAGGGCATGCGCGACGTGAGGACGAGGACGCGCATAGAGGCCGCAGTATACCACGCGTGAAATTGACACCGGCAGCGCCGTCCCCGAGACTCCGCCCCCATGTCCGGGACCGAGCGGCTCGCCACGTGGAGCAGGCGCCTCCGGCGCTTCGCGTGGGGCGCCGGACCTGCGTTGATCTACGCACCGCTCGGTATTCTGCGCAACAAGTGGCTCGCCTCGACCCTGTCCGCGCCCGGGCTGGGCGTGCTGGCCCAGGTCCTCTCGGCCATGAACTGGCTGGGTCAGGCCGCCGGGCTCGGGCTGGGCCTGCCGGTCACGCGCCTGGTCGGCGCGGCGCGCGCGGCGGACGACAGTGCGCGCGAGCGCGCGGTCATGCGCACGGCGCTCCGGCTCGCGCTCGGGACATCGGGGCTGGTCGCGGTGCTGGTCCTGATCGCCGCTCCCATCCTGGCGCGCGCACTGCTGGGCTCCGCGGCCTACGCCCCGCTCTTCCGCATCGCTTCGATCGGGATCGTCGGACTCGCCGCCGCGGGAACGCTCCTCGCGCTGGCCGCCGGCCGGGGCGACATCCGCCCGCCGATCACGATCGCGGCACTCGGGGCCCTCCCCGCGACCGCGCTGACCTTTCTCCTCGTCCCCCGATGGGGACTGGCGGGGGCGATGATCGCGGCCGCCATACTCTACCCGGCCGGATGCCTGGCCGCGCTCGCCGTCCACCGCCGCGGGTACCGGACCGCGTTCGTCGGCGGCATCGCGAAGCCGGGCGAGCCCGCGTGGGCGATGGCGCGGGTCGGCGCCGCGGGCTTGGCGCTCGGGCTGCTGGACCAGGGCGTCCTCCTCGTTCTCCGGGCGCACTACGTGCGGACCTATGGGCCCGCCGCGAACGGGTTCCTCCAGGCCGCCCTCGCGCTGAGCCAGCTGACCGGATCGCTCTTCTACACCTACCTCGCGAGCTACGCCTTCGGCACGCTGAGCGCCGCGGTCGCGGCGGCCGGCCCCGGCCGCGGCGCGGCCGCCGCGGGCGCCTACACGCGGCGCCAGGGTCCCGCCATCTTCGCCCTCGCCGCGCTGCTCTTCGGGATCGGCATGCTGATCTCCACACCCCTGCTGCGGCTCCTCTTCTCGCACCGGTTCGATCCCGCGCGTCCGCTCATGGCCTGGTCGCTGCTCGGCGAGTACGGGCGCGTCGGCATGCAGGTCCTCCTCCTCGGCGCGCTGCCGGTCGGCGGGCTGCGCCTCTACGCGCCGGTCGCGATCGCCTTCCCGGTCGCGCTCGCCGCGAGCTACGCCGCATTCACCGCGACGGGCTCCGGCCCGCTGAGCCTTCCCCGCGCCTACGCCGCGGCCGGCCTGATCGCCGCGATCGCCGCCGCCCTGATCATGGGCCGCCGCGGCGTGACCCTCGGCGGCCGCGAAATCGGCGTCCTCGCCGGCGGGGCGCTTCTCCTGGCCGCGATCGCGAGCCAGGTGCTCCGGTAGCGGTATACTCGGCCGGCTTGGACGCTCCCGGTTCGAGATCAGGTTTCGTGACGCCGCTTCGGCACGCGCTCGAGCGCGCGGCCGGTCTCGCCCGTCGCGCGCGAGCGCGCCTCTTCGGCTCGGGCCTCGCGCGTGACGTGAACGCCGCGTGGCGGCCGGCCGGCGCCCGGGGGCCGCGACGCGCGCTCCTTCTGCACGTGGTCGAGCTCTTCCGCACGAAGCCGGGGCGCCACGCGCATCAGAACGTGGGCCAGGTGCACGAGCTGGCGCGCGCGCTCGCCGAGCGCGGCTACGCCCTCGACGTGGCGGACTGGTTCGAGCGAAGGCCCGTGCTGCGCGGCGCCTACGACCTGGTGATCGATCTCCATCCGCGGGAGCCGGCCCTGTACGACGCGCATCTTGCCGCGAACGCGAAACGGCTCTCCTACATCGGCGGCATGAACCCGTCGTGGAGCAATGCCGCCGAGCGCCGGCGCCTCGAGGACCTGCGGGCGCGGCGCGGCGTCGCGCTTAAGCCGCGGCGGCAGGTGCCTCCGTTTCCGCCCGGCCGGTTCGAGTCGTTCGACGCGATGCTCACCTTCGCCGGGACCGTGGCGATCCGGACCTTCGACGAGTTCCGCCTTCCGCCGGTTCACCGCCTGGTGAACAACGGGTATGAGGACCTGGTCCCGACGCCCCCCGACCGCCGCGATCCGCGCTGCTTCCTCTTCCTCGCGAGCCTGGGGCAGGTGCACAAAGGCCTCGACCTGCTCCTCGAGGTGTTCGCCACGCGGCCCGAGCTCACCCTGATCGTGCTCTCCCGCTTCCGCCAGGAGCCCGACTTCGTCGACGCCTACCGGCGCGAGCTCTTCGAGACGCCCAACATCCGCGCGATCGGATTCCTGGACGTGGACGCGCCCGCGTTCCGGGACGCGCAGGAGCGCGCGGGCTGGCTCATCCTCCCCTCGTGCGCCGAGGCGCAATGCGGGGCCATCACCGTGGCCCTCTCGCTCGGAATCCCCTGCGTCGGAAGCGAGGCCTGCGACATCGATAATCAAGAAGTGATCCGCCTCCCCGGCACCGATCTCCCCACGCTGGGCGCGATGGTGGACGACTTGGCCCGGCGCAGTAGCTCCGAAGTCCGCGAGCGCTCCGAGGCCTCGCTCGCGCTGGCGCGCCGCGCCTACACGCGCCGCGACTACGCCCGCTCGATCCGCGCGGCGCTGGACGCCGTGCTCGAGGGCGCATTAGCGCCGCGACCATCGCATGCCGGCTCTGCGGCGGGCCGGCCGCACGGCTGTTTTCGAAGACCGTTCTGGGACGGTACGAGGCGGGGTACTTCCAGTGCTCACGGTGCGGGCTCACGCAGACCGAGGAACCGACCTGGTTGAAAGAGGCGTACGCCTCGCCGATCGCGGCGGCCGACACCGGCGTGCTCCAGCGGAATCTCGCGACGCGCCGGATCGTCGCGACCTTCCTCCACCTGGCCGGCGTGCGGGAAGAGCCCTGCCTGGACTACGCCGGCGGATACGGGCTCTTCACGCGGCTCATGCGCGACGCGGGGTTCTCGTTCTATTGGTGCGACCCGTACGCCACGAACCTCTTCGCGCGAGGCTTCGAGTGGAATCCCGCGATCGGGACGCCGCGGGTCGTGACCGCGTTCGAGGTGCTGGAGCACTGGGCGCGCCCGCTCGAGGAATTTCGCCAGATCGCCGCGCTCGGCCCCGAATGGATCGTCACGAGCACGGAGCTTCATCCCGGCGTACGCCCCGATCCGGCGTGGCCCTACCTGGTCCCCGAGACCGGCCAGCACGTCGCGTTCTACCGTCCCGACACGCTGCGGCTCCTGGGGCGCGAGGCCGGATACCCGCACGCCCGGATCGGACCCGCATACCAGGTCTTCGGGCGGAGCCCCGTCCCGGCGGCGGCGTGGTGGCTCGCGGTCCGCCTGGGCGGAGCGCTGGAGCCGGTGGTGCGCCGGCTCCGCCCCACGCTCACGCTGGCCGACAGCGAGCGGGTCCGCGCCTCGGCGCGCGGCGAAGATCCGCGCTGATGCGCCCGGTCGTCTTCACGGGCGACATCTTCCGCATTCAGAGCCGGGGCGGCATCACCCGATACTTCAGGGAGACGATCGCGCGCCTGTCCCGTCCCGTGGAGGTGCTGGCCGGGTGGCATCAGTCGCCGGCGCTCCGGACGCTCTCCGTCCCGGTCCGCGAAGCGGCGTTCGTTCCGCACCGAAGAGGGCTCACGCGGCCGCGCGCGCTCCTGAACGCGGCCTGGGACCGCAACCATCTCCACGAAGCCGCGCGCCGCGGCGCGATCTTCCACCCCACGTACTACCGCGACCCCCGCCCGCTGCCGCGGACCAACCCCGTCGTCGCGACCGTCTGGGACATGACCCACGAGCGCTTCGCGGGCCTCTTCCGCCGGCGCTTCTGGCAGGCCGCGGACTCCGCGCGCTGGAAGCGCGCGCTCTGCGCGCGCGCCGACCGGATCGTCTGCATCTCCGAAGCGACGCGGCGCGACCTGCTCGCTTCCATCGACGTGCCCGAGGCGAAGCTTCACGTGATCCATGCCGGGGCACCCGACTGGTCGGGCGTCGCGGCCAGGCCGATGGCCGGGATTCCCCTTCCCTTCTTCCTCTGGGTCGGAGACCGGCATGGGTACAAGAACTTCCTCCCGGCCCTGGAGGCGTGGGCGGCGAGCGCCGCGGGGCGCGCGACCGCGCTCCTCTGCGTCGGAGGGGGGCCGCTGAACGCTGAGGAGTGCCGTGCCGCCGCGCGGTGCGGCGTCCTGGAGCGCGTGCTCCATCGCGCGGCCGACGACGGGGAGCTCTTGTGGGCGTACGAGCGCGCGGCCGGGCTTCTCTATCTTTCGCGCTCCGAGGGCTTCGGCCTGCCGGTGCTGGAGGCGATGTCGCTGGGATGCCCGATCGTGGGATCGCCCGCGGCGGCGCTCCCCGAGGTCGTCGGCACACTGGCGATCCTGGCGGACCCCGAGGACCGGGAGAGCATGGCCGCGGCAATCGAGCGCTGCCTGGAGCGGGGGCGAACGCCCGAGGGCGAAGCGGCGCTCCGCGCCCGCGCGGCCCTCTTCACGTGGGACCGCTGCGCGCGCGAGCACGAACGGGTCTACGAAGCGCTGGACTGAGTCCCGGGCGGCGCGCCGCGAACGGCGCGGCGAACGAGGCGCGCGGCGCGCAGCATCCCCACCGCGCCGAGCAGGCGCCGCAGGGCGAGCCGGGGCATCTCCACCGCGCCCGCATAGAGCGCGAACTCCACCGCGGCGCCGGACCCGAATCGCTCGCGGACGATGCGGCCGCGCTCGCGAAGAAGCCGTACGTAGCGCCGCTCGCTCACGCCGCCCGCCCCCATCGAGGCGGCGACCTCCGGCACGAAGCGCTTCGTGATCTCCGACCGCTGGAACACGCGGATCGCCCAGTCGTAGTCGGCCGCGATCGCGAAGCGGAGGTCGAAGGTCCCGGCGGCGTCGAACACGGAGCGGCGGCAGAAGATCATCTGGTGTCCGCACCGGTTCTGGAGGTGGAGCCGCCCCAGCGAGACCGGTCCCCCCACGATCTCCCGCG
>DASSLZ010000105.1:0-4773 GCA_035689165.1 Candidatus Eiseniibacteriota bacterium
CGCAGCATGTCCTTGGCCGCAAGCTTCTCGGGGTAGAAGTGACCCTTCCACTCTTTGTACGACCAGCCGCTGGTTCCCGCTCGGATCTTCATGGTCGCTCCTTGTCCCGCGCATCCGCCCAGCCCGCGATCGTCGCGGCCAGGTCGTCCAGCGTGTCGGCCAGGCTCCGGCCCGTCTTTCTGGGCACCTCGAACGAGTGGTCCGCGCCCTCGACCACGTGCAGCGTCGCGTGCGGGAGCCGCGCCACGACCGGCTCCACGAGCTCCAGGTTCGCGAGCGTGTCGCGCGTCCCCTGCAGAAAGATCATCGGTACCGCGACGGCCTCCAGATGATCGGCGCGCTTGGTCCCCGGCTGCCCGGCCGGGTGGAGTGGAAAGCCGAAGAATACCAGCCCCTCGACGCCTTCCAGCGGCTCCTCGGCCGAAGCGAGCGACGTCATGCGCCCGCCCATCGACTTGCCGCCGGCCAGCATCGGAAGGTCACCGGTTGCCTTCCGGGCCATCGCGACCGCGGCACGCACCGTGGCGAGAAGGACCGGCTGCGGGTCGGGACGCCGGCTCCGCTTCTCCATGTAGGCGAACTGATACCGGAAGGTCGCGATCCCCTTCGCGCCGAGGGCTTCCGAAGCTGCCTCCATGAAGCGATGGCGCATCCCCGCGCCCGCGCCGTGGGCGAAGACGTACAGCCGCCGCGCATCGTCCGGCCGGTCGAGGATGGCCGAGACCTCTCCCGCGGAGTGGCTCGCGGTGAAGCGCATCTCGGTCCGGGTCACGGCCTCATGCCCCTGTGGATCGCGGCGACCGCAGTCATGACTTCATGTCCTTCTGGATCGCCGCGATCGCGGCGGCCATATCCACGCCGGGGCCCAGCACAGTCGTCATCGGATCTTCCATCGTCTCGAAGCGCTTCGGGATCGTCCGGATGGTGAACGCCGCGGGGTCGAGCCGCGGCGTCACCTCGTCCCAGCGGAGCGGGCAGGACGCCGACGCGCCGGCGCGCGGGCGCACCGAGTAGGGCGACACGATCGTGTTCCCGCGGCCGTTCTGGCCAAAGTCCACGTAGACCTTCCCGCTTCGGCCGCCGATGGCGCGCGTGACCGTGGAGATCTCGGGCACCGCCTCCACGGTGAGCATCGCGAGCAAGCGCGCGAACGTGCGCGACTCCTCGTGCGTGTAGCGGCCCCCCATCGGCACCAGCACGTGGAGGCCGGTGGCGCCCGAGGTCTTGATCGAGGAGGGCAGCTCCAGCCGGTCCAGGATCGTCTTCAGCGCGCGCGCGACCTGCACGACGTGAACGAACGGCGCTTCCTTGGGATCGAGATCGAGCACCATCCAGTCGGGATGCTCCAGCGAGCTCGCGCGCGCGCTCCAGACGTGGAGCGGAATCGTTCCCAGGTTCGCCACGTAGCGCAGCGACTCGAGGTCGTCGATCACGAAGTAGCGGATGTCCCGCTCGCCCCCGCCGGCGGGCACGACCACGGTGCGCACCCAGTCGGGCACGTACACCGGGGCGTCCTTCTGGAAGAACGATTTCCCTTCAATGCCATCGGGGTATCGGGTCAGCACGACCGGTCGATCGCGAAGATACGGAAGCAGGAGCGGCGCGACGGTCTCGTAGTAGGCGACGAGATCGCCCTTGGTGGTCCCGTCGGGCCAGAAGACCTTCTTGGGATTCGTGACGTGCACCGTCTGCGCCGCGGCCGCGCGGGCGCCGGGCGTGAGCGGCTTGCGCCGGGCGGAGGACGTTGGCTTGGCGCCTTCAACGCCCTCGACGGACGCTTCCGGTACGGGCATTGCCTCCTCCGGAAGCGCGGCGTCCTCGCCGAGAGTGCCGGCGTTGTCGTCGTCGCGCGCACGATCCTCCCGATGCACGTCCTCCGGCCTCTTGTCGTCGCGCATTCCCATGAACGTGGGATGGCGCAGCCCGCCGTCGCGCGTCCACTCCGTGAAGCGCACCTCGCACACCAGTCGCGGCTGGACCCAGCGATGCCCTCGCCCTGTCGGCGTCCCCTCGTCGAAGGGGGTCGTCTCGCGCGCGAGGGGATCGAGGAGCTTCCGGATCGCGCCGATCTTCGCGTCATCGAACCCGGTGCCCACCTTCGTCACGTAGATCAGCTTCGAGCCCTCGTACACGCCCACGTGCAAGGCGCCGAACCCGGCGCGCGAACCCTGCGGCTCGGTGTAGCCGCCGATCACGAACTCCTGGCGCCGGTCGCACTTCACCTTCACCCAGTCGGGCGTGCGCCGCCCCGCGTACTTGCTCTCCAGGCGCTTGGCGACGACCCCTTCCAGCCCCATCTGCCCGGCCGCCGCGAAGAAGGCTTCCCCATGGCCGACGAGATGGGTCGTGCGCTGGGCGGTGGCCAGAGGGGGCAGCACCCGCGCGAGCAGCTCCTGACGCACCCGGAGCGGCAGTCCGCGCAGGTCGTGCCCTTCCAGTCCGAGCAGGTCGAAGAACACGGCGCGCACGGGAACCTGGATCATCGCCGCCGCGACGTCGCGGGGCTTGGTGAGTCCCATCCGCGCCTGGAGCCGCTGAAAGCTGGGGTGCCCGCGCTCGTCCTCGGCGATGATCTCGCCATCGGCCAGGAAGCGCGGCACGGCGAGCTCGCGCAGCGCGCCGGCGATCTCCGGGTATCGTTTCGTCACGTCCTCGCCGCTCCGGCCGATCAACACGACGCGGTCCTCATCGCGCAGCGCGCGCACGCGCACGCCGTCGTACTTGATCTCGAACGACCAGTCGTCCCCTTTCGGCGGCGCGGACTCGGGAGTAGCGAGCGTGAGCGGAACCTCCTTGGGGTCGAGCTCGCCGCGCGGCGCGCCCAGCGCGTGAACCCGCTCGCGCAGCGCCTCGAGCGTGCCCGCCACGTCCCGCATCTCCTCGACGGTAAGCCCCGAGATCACCGACTCCGGATAGCGGTCGATCGCCTCCTCCTTGGTGGCCGCGTCGTCCGCCTTCTTCAAGAGCAGCCACTCCTTGTCCTTCTTCCCCATCCGGACCAGGGTCCAGCGCCCGCGCAGCTTGAACCCGAACAGCTCCAGCTCCAGCTTGCCGCGCTCGTACTGCTCCAGCGGATCCTCGGGCTTGAACGAGCGGAACCAGCCGCGGTCCCAGACGATGACCGACCCCGCGCCATAGTTGCCCGAGGGGATCACCCCCTCGAAGTTGGCGTATTCCAGCGGATGGTCCTCGACATGGACCGCGAGGCGCTTCTCTTCGACGTGGGTGGAGGGCCCCTTGGGGACCGCCCAGCTCTTCAGGGTCCCGTCCAGCTCGAGGCGGAGGTCGTAATGCATCGCGCGCGCCCAGTGCTTCTGCACGACGAAGCGGGGGCCGGGGCCGGCCGGGGCTTCCGCGGCGGCAGCCTCCCCGAACGGCTCCGGGGTGCGGGAGGGGTCCCGCTTCTCGCGGTACTTCTCGAGCTGGGAGCGGCCGGTCGGGCTCAAGGATCAGGCGCCTCGGGCTTTCGGATAGGCGCCTCTGCCAAGCACTTGCGGCTCAAGCACGCGCCCTCTGGAACCGATGTTTCGACAGGGAGTTGAGTATAGCAGAGGCGAATGTTAGCCTCGCTTAACCCCACGGAGGAATACAGGTATGCCCCCACATTCCATCGGTTCGGGCACCTTGTCGTTCGGGCTGGTTTCGATCCCCGTCAAGATGTTCACGGCCGCCTCTTCGGGCGGCGTGTCGTTCAACCAGCTCCACGAAAAGTGCGGCGGCAGGATCAAGCAGCAGCTCCACTGCCCCGCCTGCAACGAGATCGTGGACCGGTCGGCGCTGGTCAAGGGCTACGAGTTCGCCAAGGACCAGTACGTCCGCTTCACCGACGAGGAGCTGAAGCGCCTGGAGGCGGAGGCCTCGCCGACCATCGACATCGCCGAGTTCGTTCCTCTGGACCAGGTCGACCCGATCTATTTCGAGAAGTCCTACTACCTGGGTCCCGACAAGGGCGGCGACAAGGCCTACCGGCTCCTCTGCGAAGCCATGGAGCAGGCGGGACAGGTGGCGCTGGCCAAGTACGTCATGCGCGGCAAGGAGAGCCTCGTCCTAATCCGCTCCAGCCAGGGCGGGCTGATGCTCCACGCCATGTACTTCGCCGACGAGATCCGCGACTTCGGCGAGATCGACAAGGGGAAGGAAGCGGCCATCAAGCCGAACGAGCTGGCGCTGGCGCAGAAGCTGATCCAGGAGCTGTCGAATCCGGAGTTCAAGCCGGACACGTACCATGACGAGTATCGCGGCCGGGTCCTAGCCGTCGTCGAATCGAAGGTCGAGGGCAAGGAGATCACGGCGGGAGCGCCCCAGGTCGCGCGGACGCAGGTCATCGATCTCATGGAGGCGCTGAAGCAGAGCCTGGAGTCGCGCGCCTCCAGCGAGGAACCGGCGAAGGCCAAGAAGCCCGCGGCCAAGGCGAAGCGCGCCGCGGCTCCGGTTAAGGAGAGCAAACGGGCCGCCCGTTGATGTAGATTACCTGCCGGGGGTCTTTCGGAGCGCGGTCTGGCGGTAGGGACGTCGTGAAGGGCGGTCGGGCATGGATGCGGTGACGACCTATTCCACGCGCGACGTGGCGCGGATTCTCCACGTCTCGGAGCCCCGGGTTCGGACCTGGGCGCGCATGGGCGGCATCGTCCCCAAGCCCGGCACCGACGGCGCCCTCGAATTCACCTTCCAGGAGCTCCTCCTCCTCCGCACCACGCGCGGCCTGCTCGATGCGGGCGTTCCGCCGCGGCGCGTCAAGCGCATCTGGTCCACCCTGAAGCAGCAGCTCTCCGA
>DASSLZ010000106.1:0-5293 GCA_035689165.1 Candidatus Eiseniibacteriota bacterium
CGTGCCGGCTGGCGGCGCTCGCATCCGGCCCGAACCGCCGAGCCATCGAGCGGACGGTCAGGGGATAGCCCTCCCACCGCCGTAAGACCTCCGTCCAGACGAGCCTGGCCGAGTCGGGTTTCCCTGCCGCGTAGAGCATCAATCCGAGATTGTGGCGGTAGTCGGGGCGGTCGCGGTCGAGCACCACGGCGGACCGGAACGCGCCCACCGCCTCGTCGTAGCGCTCCGCCTTGGCGTAGCAGATTCCCAGGTTGTAGTAGGCGTCCGCCCGGCCGGGGTCGCGGCGGATGGCTTCGGTGAAGAACGGGACCGCCTCGTCCTGGCGGCCCAGCGACACCAAGGCGCCGCCCGCCTTGACCCAGTAGCGCGGATTTTCCGGCTCGGCTCCCACGGCTTGGCGCGCGTAGATGAGCGCCCGATCGTAGTCGCCGCGATCCGACCAGTAGGTCGCCAGCTTCTCGTTGCCGTAGGCGCGCTCGTGGGGGCGCAGCGCCGCGTCTTCCGCCACCAGGGACTCGAAACGCCGGAGTCCCGCGCCCACGTCGGCGTTCACCAGAACGAAGCCGGCAAGGCCGGCCAGGCCGAGGATGGCGACGCCGGCGAGCGCGGGACGTGGAGCCCGCTCGAGCGCGGGCAGGCTCGCCGCGACGGCGGCCACCGCCGCGGGCAGGAGAATGATCGCGAGGAGATCCCAGTCCTGCGCGGGTGACCCGGGCACCACGAGGAACAGCGCGGCAAGGACACCCGGCGCTCCGGCCATGACCAGAAACGCGAGGGTGCGGTTCGACGTCGCGACATTCCCATGAATCCCCCACCCCGCGCCCAGGCGAGCGCCCAGGACCAGGAGCGGCACCGGCGCCAGCAGCAGCGCCAGGTTCAGGAGATCGATCCACCGCCGCGCCGACAGGAACCCGCGTGCGGTGAAGCCGAACGCCCCTGTCCCTCCCTGGAGGGCGGTTCCCATCGTATGAAACGGGCGCAGGAGATCGGCCACGCTGAAGCGCAGCCAGGCGAAGAGGCCCGCGGCGAGGATCGCGGGCGCAAGGAGCAGGAGGGCTTTTCGCCACAGCGATGTTCGCATTCGCGCCACGAGCCATAGGTACGATGGCGCGAGCAGCAGCGAGACGATGTGCGCGGCCGCCACCAAGGCCAGCGCGATCCCCGGCAGGACCTCCGGTCGCTCGGAGCGCGCGGCGCGCGCGCCGGCGACGAGATACGCGACGACGAGCACGCTCACGATGGGGTAGCTCTCGATGTAACCGAAGTAGAGCTGGGTGACGCCGAGCGTGAGGAGCAGCGCGGCGGCGGCGATCCGCCCGCGCGGCCTCGGCGCCATCTCCAGCGCGAGCAGCCACAAGAGGACCGCCGTGATCACGCCGCAAAGGACCGACAGCAAGGCCAGCGAGGCGGCATCCGTCACCAGCCCCAGCGCATGAAGCCCCCGCGTGTAGCCATGCCAGGCCTCGGTCGAGAGCGGCTCGCTGAATCGTGGGAAGTGCCCCGAGGTGAGATTGGCGAGCCACACGATTCCGTCGCCGAGAAAATAGGTACGCGCGCGGAAGGTCCAGAAGGCGATTCCGATCAGGGGGAGCGCATAGAGCGGCAGGATGGTCGCGAGCGTAGGACCACGCGGCTTCGAGGATCGCGGGACCGCGGGGCGCTGCCGGCCACCGCGCGCCGCGGAGAGGACGAGGAGTGCAGCACCCAGCGCCGCGGCGCCCAGGACCAGAACGCGCGACGTCCCGTCGAGGAACGCGGCGTGATGAATGCCCCACAGGCTTGCGGACGTGCTGCGGCTCGCAAGCGCCAGGGCCGCGGCGTAGGCGGCGCCGAGGACAGCGAGCCACGCCTGGAACCGTGAACTCGCATCCGGCCTACCCCGCCCTCCGGGGGACGTGAGGGGGGACATGGGCCGGACTATAGACCCATGTCCCCCTCACGGCCAGCGTGCGGGCCTTAGCGAACCGTCACCAGCTTCTCCGTGAGCGTGTGGCCTTCCGTTTCGAGGCGCGCGAAGTAGACCCTGGAGGGGACGTCGTGCCCGGCCTGGTCGCGAAGATCCCACGCCAGGACGTGCTCCCCTCCGCTCTGCGCGCCGGAGGCCAGCACGCGCACCAACCGGCCGCTCGCGTCGAAGATGGTCAGGCGCGCGGGCGCCGGAGCCGGCAAGGAGAAGCGCAGCGTGACCGATCCGCGCGCGGGATTGGGCCCCGGCCGGCGCAGCGCGAGCCCGGGGGGCGTGGAGTCGGGCACCCCGGTCGTCACGATGGCCGCGACCTGCATGGCGTAGATGTCCACGTCGGTCCCCTTCCGGGTATCGGTCCAGGCCACGACGGCGCCGCCTCCCCCGCTCGCGACGATGGCGGGATCGCCCTGGCCGCTGGGGAGCGCGACGACCGGTCGGCCGGTGGCGCCGTACTGGGGATCCAGGGTGCCCGAGGCCAGCACGTGCTGGACGATGACGTCGAAATTCTCCCTCCAGGCGACGATGGCGCCGCCCGCGTCGTCAGCAGCGATCGCCCCTTGGGTCTCGTCGAGCTCGCTCGCGCTGAGCCGGAGTCCGGCGGCCGGCCACGCCGGATCCACCGTCCCCGCCGCGGTCACGTGCTGGGCGTACTCGGCTACATTGAAGTTGAATGCCTGCCAGCTCACGATCGCGCCGCCGGCGCCGTCAGTGACGAGGATCGGCCGCGACTCCTCGGCGGTGGCGCCGGAGATCCCCCGGCCGTTCGCCGGCCACGCCGGGTCGACACCGGTGAGGATCACGTGCTGTGCAAAGATGTGGTCTGCCGTGCCGGAGCGATTGTCGACCCACGCGACGATGGCGCCGTGGCATCCGTCGAAGCCGATCGCGGGGCGCCCTTGGCTGCCGATCGTGGCGCCCACGGGCAGTCCGTCGACCGGCCATGCGGGATCCAGGGTTCCCGTGCTCAACACGTGTTCCGCGAACACGTCGAGGTTGTTCGGATCCCGCGCGTCTTCCCACGCCACGAAGGCGCCGCCCGCGCCGTCCTCGGCGATGACGGGCAACTCCTGCGCTCCCGGAGCGGCGGAGACGGCGATGCCGTTCACGGGCCACCGCGGGTCCACGGTGCCCGAAGACAGGATGTGCTGCGCAAAGATGTCCGCCGAAGCGCCGCCCGGGCGGACGTCCAGCCAGGCGGCGATCGCGCCGCCCACTCCGTCCGGCGCGAGAACGAGGCTGTTTTGAACCCCCTCGACGACGCAGAGACCGGCGCCGTTCGCGGGCCACGCCGGGTCCACGACACCCGACGCAAGCACGTGCTGCGCGAAGACGTCGATCTCGGTCACCGGACTCCGGTTGTCCAGCCATGCGACGATCGCGCCGCCGGCTCCGTCGGACACGATGCGCTGCGAGATCTGGCCTCCGTCAGCGCTGTCCAGGGCCGCCGGATCCGCGAGGAGGGACCGCCCGTCGACCGGCCAGCGGGCATCCAGCTCTCCCGAGGCCAGCACGTGCTGGGCGAAGGTGTTGACCCTCGGGCTTCGGAAATCCTGCCAGGTGATGATCGCCCCGCCCGCGCCGTCCCGGGCCACCGCCGCGTGCTGCTGGCCGTTGTTGGCCGTGACGACCGGGCGTCCGAACCGGGGCCATTCCGCCCGGGCGACGCGCGCCGTTCCGGGCAGGTAGATGGCGGTCACGGCCAATACGACACCCACGAATCTCTTGACGGTACCCATGACGGGCCTCTTTTCCTGTCGGAATGGAACTAACGAACGTTGACGGATGCCTCGGCGCAACCCACCCCCTGGATCCACACGTTCTGGACCCCGGGCGCGTCCGGGTCTTCGTCCGACGCCGAGACGAACACCTTGGCCGTGAAGGACGGATTGTTGCCGTCGCCCTGCCGGAAGAAGATCGCCTGCAGCACCACGGTGTCCCCGTCGGTGGTCGCGGTCTTCAAGGGCTCGCCCGCGTCGCTGCCGCACCTGAAGCCGGTCGACGGCACCAGCGTCACGGTCGCCCATCGAACGCCCTCGCCCGCGCGAAGTCCCGCAAGCGGTCCCTGCGTGATGTCCTGGGTGCAGCGGAACGCGCCGCCGCCCTGCTGGAATCCCGATCCGATGTCGTACACCCCGCCGCCGGCGAGGGTCACCGCCCCCGTCGGCGCGCCGCTGATGTTCACGGCGTTGAAGGAGAAGGAATGACGGGTGCCCTGGCCGAGGCTGCCCGAGGCGGCGGCGAGCAGCATTCCCGATGCCATCGCGGCGACGATCGTCTTGTTCATGGTCGTGTCCTCCGGTCGTGGGTGTGCTCGAGCGGCTGGCTCAGAGCGGTCGATGCTTCAGTCGCTGGTGACGGTGTGGTCGAGCTGCGTATTGTTCGTCCAGACGACGCTGCCTCCCGGCCGGATGGTCGCGCCGGGGAAGGTCGTCGTGCTGCTCGTGATGCTCACGTGGGCGATCGAATCGGCGGCGGCCGCGTTGACCTGGACGGTCCCCCTCATGGGCGTATGGAAGATGCAGTGGTACGCGTACGACCCGGCGCTCGCGAACGTGTGCTGATAGACGGCGCCGGGCCCGAGCACGCCCGAGTCCAGCTCGGGGCCCGCGGTGCCCGGGCCGGTGGGGTTGCTTTTCCCGGAGTTGCAGGACGTCGCCGTCGCGAGGATCAGGACCGGGACGGCGAGGAGCCGGAAGACGCGAAACGGAGCTTTCATGGCGGACTCCTCCCTTGGCGCTGCGGGTGTCGTTTCGAACGTTTCGTGGGGGTCGCGCGGCCCGCGGTTCCGGCGGCGCTCGAAGCCTTGGATACGCTACGCACCGTAGCGATTCATGAAATCGCCGTGATCCCCCCTTCCGCGCTCGAAGTCCCACGAGGAGAGTGACCGGGATCACAGAAGAACGGGCAGACCGGGCCGATGGAAAGCAACTTGATAACGCTACGTGTTGTAGCGTAATGTCACGGCATGGCGACAGGGGCGGATCACCCTCGGGGGCGTCCCCGCAGCGAAAAGGCCCGGCAGGCCATTTTTGACGCCGCCTGCGACCTGTTCGAGGAGGGCGGCTATCCGGCGGCCACGATCGAGGCGATCGCGGCCCGCTCGGGGGTGGCCAAGACCACGATCTACCGGTGGTGGCCGAACCGGCCCGCGCTGGTCGTGGAGGTCCTGCTCCGACTGGCGGCGACCGCGGCGCCACCGCCGGAGGCCGGGTTGGATCCGGTTCGGGCCCTTCGGAGCGAGCTCCACCGCGTGGCGCAGGCCATGGACGCCCTTCCCGGCCGCCTCCTGCTCTCGCTCTTGGGCGAGGCGCAGAACGACGCCGACGT
>DASSLZ010000107.1:0-2865 GCA_035689165.1 Candidatus Eiseniibacteriota bacterium
GAAACTGGCTTGATGCCTTCCCGCGATTGGAGACGGAGCGGCTCGCCGGGCGATGGACGGGAGCCCAAACGCACGCAATCCGCCGTTTCGGCGGGAGGAGGAGACATGGATCCAAGGCGTTCCCATGGCGCGGAGCCGGAGCCGCGCCCGCTGGAGTCGGCGACCACGGGCGAGCTGCTGGGGCAGTTCTTCCGGCAGACCTCCGAGCTCTTGCGGAAGGAAGTGGAGCTGGCCAAGGCGGAGATCGGCAGCAGCGTGAAGTCCGCGGTCACCATGACCGTCGGCTTCGTGGTGGCCATGGTCTTCAGCCTGCTCGGCCTGGGACTGTTCTGCGCCGCGGCCGTGCTCGGCCTGGCGGCGAGCATGTCGGCGTGGAGCGCAGCACTCCTCGTCGGCGTCGTCATGTTCGTGATCGCGGGGATCGTGGCGATGGTCGCGCGCTCCAAGGTGAAGCGCCTCGCGCATCCCCTGAAGGAAACCCAGAAGACCCTGAAGGAGGACGTGCAATGGGCCAAGGAACGCATGGCGTGAAGGCTTCGCCGGAAGAGCTGAAGCGCGAGGTCGAGGAGATCCGGGAGGGGATGACTCCGGTGCTGGACGAGCTGGATCATCGGCGGCACGAGATGATGGACTGGAGGCTGCAGCTTCAGAAGCACCGGCCCGCAATTCTAAAGGGGCTTGCCGCGGCGGCGGCCATGTTCACGGTGGTGACCCTGGCGCGTCGCGTTCGGCACGCCCGCTCGGCCCGAAAGCGGCGGCGCCCACCGCTCCCGGTCTAGCCGGCCGCCTCACCCTCGGGGCGGCCCCTCTCGATCTCCACGATACGGACCGTGGGGGGATCGGACGGATGGCCGCGGAGCAGCGGCAGCGAGACGTTGTAGACGGGAATGCCCGTGCTGGTCGTCCCGTCGGTGCGGCCGTGATGGGCGTGCCCGTGGAACACGGCCGAAACCTGCATCCGGTTGAGCGGCTCTTCCAGCCGGCTGCTGCCCAGGAAGGGCTGGATCTCCGGCGGCTCCCCCTCGACCGTGCCGACAATCGGGGAGTAGTGGAGCAGCGCGATGCGGCGCTCGGATCGAAGCTGGGCCAGGGCGGCGCCCAGCTTGAGCGATTCCTCGACGGCCTCGCGCACGAACTGCTTCACGACCGGCTCCCCCCAGGGCTCCAGCACGCGCCGGCCGAATCCCGAGGCGAATCCCTTCACCCCGGCGAAGCCCACGCCGTCGATCTCGACGGCGTCCCCGTCGAGGATGCGAACCGGGGAATCCTTGAGCGCCCGCTTGATCTCTTCCTGCTGGTCGGAGTGGAAGTCGTGGTTTCCGAGCACGGCAAGGATGGGGATCGGAATCTTGGCGAGCAATTTCCCCAGCTCCGCGGCTTCCTCGGCCAGGCCGTGATGCGTCAGGTCGCCGCAGATCAGGAAAACGTCGGCGCCCTCCACGGCCCTGACCAGGGCTGGCACGGTGGATGCGTCCGTCCCATGTGGATAGTGGATGTCCGCGACGGCGGCGATGCGGAGTCGCGTCGAATCCCGGCCGAGCGTCATTCGGTCCCTCCCTCGGAAATCCCACCCCGGAGCGTCAGAACCCCATCATGCAGAAACCGGGCCCGAAATCCGCCGCGTTCTATACCGCGGTGCTCAAGTCGCTGCGCGAATCCGACATTCCCTTCATGATCGGGGGCGGATACGCGCTGAAGCGCCACACCGGCACGGGCCGCACGACGCGCGACCTGGACGTCTTCGTACTGCCGCAAGACGTTGAACATATCCTGTCGCGCTTCGCCGAGCAGGGCTACCGCACCGAGCTTACCTTCCCCCACTGGCTGGGCAAGATTTACAAGGGGAGGGCCTACGCCGACGTGATCTTCAGCTCGGGCAACGGGGTCGCGCTGGTGGACGAGGCCTGGTTCGAGCACGCGGTCGAGGACGACGTCCTGGGCATGCGCGTCAAGCTGTCCCCGGCCGAGGAGATGATCTGGTCGAAGGCATTTCTCATGGAGCGGGACCGTTACGACGGGGCCGACGTGGCGCACCTGATCCTGGCCCGTGGGCTGGACCTCGATTGGACGCGCCTCCTCCAGCGATTCCGCGAGTATCCGCTCGTGCTGCTCGCGCACCTCGTTCTCTTCCTCTTCTCCTTTCCGTCGGCCCGCGACCGCATCCCCGCCTGGGCCTGGGAATACCTGCTGGCCGACCTCGAGCGGTCGCGTCACGCCGGCGAGGACGATCCCATCTGCCGCGGGACCCTCCTCTCGCGCGAGCAGTATCTGGAGGCCCTGGCGCGCGGCTACAAGGACGCCCGGCTTCCTCCCGAGGGGCGGATGCGCCCCGAGGACGTCCTCCACTGGACGCGCGCGGCCCAGGAGAATCGCGAAGCACAGGAGCGAAAGCGCGGCTGAACGCCGGCCCTCGCGGCCGAGCGTGACGGTGGGCGTGGCTCCCTCGCGGAGCGTACAATTCGCCTCTGATGGACTCCCCCTCCGGCGTCGCATCCGATCAGGGCTGCCTCTACAGCCTCCTCATCGCCCCGCGCGAGCGGCACGAGGAGATCCTGGACGCGCTGGTCCGTCCGGTCGCCGACTCCATCCAGGATCATCCCGACCTCCACTCGCTCTTCTTCGTCCGATTCTCCGAGCCGGTATGGCAGCTGCGCTTTCGGGTCCTCGGACGCCGGGCGTGGGTGGAAGGTGACCTCCGCCGGGACGTGGAGTTCCGGGTGCGCGACCTCGAGGCGTCCGGGAAGATCGAGCGCCATGAGTTCCAGCGCTACGATCGCGAGCTGGAGCGGTACGGCGGGGAGATCGGAATGGACCTCGCCGAGAAGCTCTTCCACGCCGACTCCCTCGCCTGCCTCGATCTCCTCC
>DASSLZ010000108.1:0-2931 GCA_035689165.1 Candidatus Eiseniibacteriota bacterium
ATCCGTCCGCCTCCAGCCACTCCGCGTAGGGAGCGGGAAGCGCCGAGGGCTCCGCGGACGGGCGCGGCGGCGCCAGGGTCTGCGTGCCGCCTTCCGACGCGTTCTTCGGCCGTGACGTCGATGAATGACGCGGTACCGCGGGGTGCGGGCGCTTCTTCGAGGGCACGGGCAGACTCCCTTGCTGCGGACGTGACGCTCCCGACTGGAACGAACCGATACTACTCCGATCCGGTTCCTTGGGAAGACCCCTCTCTCCCGGTGGGGTATAGTTTCCGCGTGAGCAAGAACCGTGCAGTGCGTTTCGCGGTGCTGATCGCGGCGGCCCTGGGGCTGGTGGCGGGCCCGCGCGCCGAAGCGGCGCTCCCCGCGCCGGCCCAGTCGGCGGTGATGAGCTACGCGGAAGAGCTGGCGCGCGTCGAGAACGCGAAGAGCCGGGTTTCGCTGGAGCCGCTCTTCCTCAAGGCGTACGCGATCCGGCACGACCTGGTGTCGCCGGCCGCGTCCGGCGCGCCCTCGCCGGTGGAGACGCTCACCGACGGGGAGTTCGTCGCGACGCAGGGACACCTGCGCGGCGTGGCCGTGAACCGGGAGGAGGCGGTGTTCGCCGTGCCCGACGCCGAGTTCTTCGAGAAGCTGGGGGAGCGGAAGGGGCGGACCGAGGACCGGCTGCTTCTACGTCTCTATCATCGGACGTACCCGCGCGCGGCATGGCCCGTCTACGTGCGCCAGCAGACCGGCGCGACCGGCTGCACCGATTTCGGCCCCGGCAACCTGACCAAGCTGTACGGCGAGTGGACCCACTACAAGTCGCTCCACCCGGACAAGTACCGCATCGTCGTGGACGCCGAGATCGAGCGGATCACGGACGAGCTGACCCATTCCGACTGCGCCTGCGGGCCCTCGGGATCGGTCCAGTCGGAGCTGCGCTACTTCGAGCACCGCCACCCGGGCAGCCCCATCGCCCCGGCCGTGCACGAGCGGCTGAACGAGCTGCTGCACGGGAAGTCGAAGATCCGGTTCAACTGCACGTCGGGGTAGCGGGGCTGTTGTTTGCCTTCTCGGCCACGCGCCAGGGCTAGTCCGGCGGCGCGCCTGCCGCCTCCCGATCCGCCAGCCAAAGCAGCGTTCCATCCTTGATATGGAGCCGCTCCGCCGGAAGGAGCGGCGGCGTGTGCGGACCGCGAAGCACGCGCCGCAGCGCCGGCGCCTTCTCGGCGCCCGCGACCAGCACCATGACATTCGCCGCGTGATTCAGCACGGGCAAGGTCAGGGTGATCCGCCAGGTCTTGGTGGCGTCCACCCAGTTCCCCATCACCAGCCGCTTCTCTTCCTCGACCGCCTCTGTCCCCGGAAAGATCGAGGCCACGTGCCCGTCCGGTCCCATGCCCAGGAGAATCAGATCGAAGCGGGGCACGTCGTCGGGCCCCAAACCCAACGCCTCCATGATGCGCGCCTCGTAGCGGCTCGCCGCCTCGCGCGCGTCGGGGATGGCCGAGGGCACCGGATAGATGTTCTCGGGCGGGATCGGCACGTGCTCGATCATGGCGTCGTTGGCCATGCGGTAGTTGTTCTGCGGATCGTCGGGCGGCACGTGCCGCTCGTCCCCCCAGAAAAGGCGCACCCGCGCCCAGTCCAGCGGCCCGCCGGGCGCTTCCTTCCAGGTCTCGGCGATCCGCTCGTAGGTCGCGCGGGGCGTACTGCCGCCGGAGAGGACCGCGTCGAAGCGCCCGCGGGCGCGGATCGCCTCGGCGCCCAGGCGCAGGAATTCCTGGGCCGCGCCATGGGCCAGGGCTTCCGGATCCGACACGACGCGCAGGTGGCTCATGGACTCCTCGATACCATGGACAACGGCTTCGCCGGGGCGCAGTCTACGGCAGGGAGGGTACCCATCCCATGATCGAAATCCAGGGGCTCGTCCGCCGCTACGGCGAGGTCGAGGCCGTCTCCGGCCTCTCGCTTTCCATCCCCGGCGGCCAGGTGTTCGGGCTCCTCGGTCCGAACGGCGCCGGCAAGTCCACGACGCTCCGCGTCCTCGCCACGCTGATCCGCCCCACCGAGGGGCTGGTGCGGATCGGCGGCTTCGACGTGGTCGCGCGCGCCGACGACGTGCGAGCGATCATCGGCTACGTCCCCGAGGGGGCCGATCTCTACGACGCGCTGACCGGGTTCGAGTTCCTGGAGCTGGTCGCGGACCTGCACCGCCTGCCGCGCGACCTCGCGGAAGCGCGGCGGAAAGAGCTGCTCGAGTCGTTCGCGCTCTGGGACGACGCCGGGCGCGCGATCGGCGAGTACTCGAAAGGGATGAAGCAGAAGCTCCTGATCACGGCCGCGCTCCAGCACCAGCCCAAGGTCCTGCTCCTGGACGAGCCGCTGGACGGCCTGGACGTCGCCGCGCAGGAAGTATTGAAGGGGCTGATCCGCCGCCAGGCCGCGGGCGGCGGCGTAGTCGTCTACTCCTCGCATATCCTCGAGGTGGTGGAGCGCGTCTGCGACCGCGTCGCGATCATCCATCGTGGACGGGTGGTCGCGGACGACTCGCCGGCGGGCCTGCTGGCGGCGCATCCCGGCGAAACGCTCTCGGAGGTGTTCCTGGGACTCACCGCCACAACCGCTGCCCCGGTTCCCGAGGAGCGGCCGGTAGAAACGCGGTGAGCGCAAGCGACGCCATCATCAAGGCACTCGGCGCCGATCCCGCCGTCTACCGGCCCATGGCGCGCGCGCAGGCGCGCATCCTGTCGCGCCGGACGCGCCTGGCTCGCGGCGCCGGGAGGATCACGCTGAAGGGGATCACCCCCTTTCAGCTCCGCTGCTTCCTGTTCGCGATCTTCAGCGTGATGATGCTGGGGTGGATCGTCGGCGCGACATCGCCCATCTTCGGCGTCGTCCTGGTCCTGACCGCGGGCACCGGCTTTCTGCTGCTCGATCTCCTCT
>DASSLZ010000109.1:0-12967 GCA_035689165.1 Candidatus Eiseniibacteriota bacterium
ATGCACGTCATGTCGCTCGCCGATCCCGAGAATCCCGTCGACCTCGCCTCGTACACCAAGGACTACGTGCACGATTCGTGGGTGCGCGGCACGCGGCTCCACGCCTTCTGCATCTCGAGCAACACGGTCCGGATCTTCGACCTGAGCAACCCCTCGGCGCCGGTCGAGCAATCCTCCTGGAGCTACCTGAACGCCAAGTCGCACAGCGGCGAGACCTCCAAGGACGGCCGGTATCTCTACGTCTGCGACGAGGTGAACTACTCCACGATGAAGGTCTTCGACATCCAGGACATCCTGGCGCATCCGCTCGTGTACGAGACCACCGTGAATCCGCTCTCGATCGTGCACAACGTGCACGTGAAGCAGGACACCGCGTTCGTCGCCTGGTACACGGAGGGGGTGCATCTGTTCGACATCACCGACCCGACGCTGCCGGCGGAGTTCGGCTGGTACGACACCTATCCCTCGTATTCGGGCGGCTACCACGGCGTCTGGGAAGTGGCGTGCGGATTTCCGTCGGGGACCTTCATCGCGAGCGACATCGAGAGCGGCCTCTGGATCTTCCGCACCGTCCGAAACTACGGCGTGGTCAAGGTGCGCGCCCGGGACGAACTGGGACAGCCCCTGACCGGCGTGGACGTGGTCCATGTGGAGTCCGCCGAGGATTCCACGCAGACCGGCATGACCGCCGGGGCGCGGATCGCGCTCGCGCCGGGTGCCTCCACCCTGCGACTGTCGAAGTTCGGCTACGAGACGGCGTTCGTCAGCGACAACGTGACGGTCGGAAGCCGGGACAGCTTCGTGGTCACGATGAAGTGGGTGGCGGCCACCGCGCTCACGGGCGTGGTGCGGCGGTCCTCGGACGCGGCGGCGATTCAGGACGCGGCGATCACGCTCGAGAACACGCCGCTCTCGGCGGTCACGGTCTCGACGGGGGTCTACAACATCGCGGGCGTGCCCCGGGGGAGCTACGTCCTGAGCGCCTATCGCCCGGGCTACGCCCCGGCCTCGCGCGTGGTCGTCGCCGAGCCCGGCGTGGCCCGGAGCGCGGATTTCAAGCTGCTCCCGGCCGCCTGGTACGACTCCTGTGACACGAACCGGGGATGGAGCCTTGCCGACGCGGACGACAATGCCGCGGCCGGACGGTGGGAGCGCGCGATTCCGAACGGAACGACGGGGCAGAACGCGCCCCGACTTCCGCTCGCGTCGGGCGCCACGCCTGGGGGGGACCGTCTGGCGTTTGGGGCAGCGGCCGCGGGCGGCGGCGTCCCGCTCCGCGACGCGCAGCACGACGAGCCGGCGGAGGGGATGCTTCCGGTCGGTCCGGTCGCGCCGGGCGTCGACGCGACGACCGGAACGGGGACCGGCTACTGCTTCGTCACCGGGAACGGTCCGGCCGGCGGCGATCCGGCGGCGTCGGACGTGGACGGCGGCAAGACCACGCTGACCACGCCGCCGATCGACCTGACCGCCATGACGGAGCCGATGCTCTCCTGGTCGCGGTGGTTCCACATGAACACGCCCGGCGAGCCCGACTCGTTCGTGATCCAGATCAGCCGCGACGGTCTGAGCTGGGTCACGGTCCGCTCGCTGATTCAGAGCCACCCCGAATGGCATCAGGACGTGATCCGCGTGAAGGACTACATCGCGCCCAGCGCCACCGTGCGCGTGCGCTTCATCGCGCAGGACCAGCCGCCCGCCGACGGCGTCGTGGAGGCGGGCGTGGACGACTTCATGGCCTACGACGCCGCGCTCCAGCCCGCCAACGTCGACGACACCACCGCGACCGCTCCCGGCGCGCCGCCGCTGGCGCTGGACTCGCCGAGACCGAATCCCGCCTCGCGCGAGGCGTCGGTGACGCTGCGCTTACGGGCGGCGGGTTCGGTGCGGGTCGGCGTGTTCGACGCGGCCGGCCGCCATGTCGCGACGATCTTCGATGGAACGGCTCCGGCGGGCCCGCTGGCGGTGCGCTGGGACGGCAGGGACGTACGGGGCCGCGCGGCGGGCAGCGGCGTCTACTGGATCCGCGCCGAGGCGGCGGGGGAGAAGCGGACGACGAGACTGGTGTGGGTGCGGTGAGGCTCAGCTACGGGACGAGGAAGCCTGGAGAGTGACTGGCGTCGGGTGCGACACGGACTTGAGAGAGACGTGTAGCGTGGCACAAGGAACGTCTTCCAGAACATGTCACACTGCGGCCGCTCCACTGCAGCCGCTCCATGATGAACTGACCCTCCGAAGCATTAATATATAAGTTAATATGGCCTATCGTTCAACATACTCCAGAGTATGCACGATGTGCCGCTTCGGCACAGATCGCCGCAATCAGTGGATGTATACCGCACCTGGATTCTGGGTGAGCCGCCGCCGATTGCGGCCGGGAGCGCAGAACCCGGCGGGCCCTCTCTAGAACAAACTGAACTTGAAGTACTTCTTGGGGTCCTTCTCGATCTCCGCCATCAGGCGCTTCATCGAGCCCATCAGCGCCTTCGTATCCTCGTAAAGCGTCGAGTCGGCCATCAGCTTGCCCATCGAACCTTTGCCCCCCTCCATCAGCGCCATCACCGAATCCATCCGCGCGGTGCTCGAGGCGAGATTCCGGTGCAGCTCGCCGTTGTTCATCAGCTGCGCCAGCGTCCCCTCGCCGTGCTGCATCCGCCAGGAGAGGCTGTCGAAGGAGGCGGCCAGAGCCATCAGGCGGTCGGCCACGCGGGACTGGGTCTGGTTCATGCGCGCGGCGAGATCGCTCGCGTTCCGGCTCATCGCGACCAGGTTGTCGTAGAGCTTCTCGTCCTGGGCCAGCCGCCCCAGGGTGCCGCGCCCGTTCGTGAAGCCGCGCGTCGCGGCGTTCAGGTTGGAGAGAATCACCTCCACGCTGTCCGCCATCCCCTTGGCCTGGGTGAGCAGGACCTGGGGGTCGGTGATGATGGCGGGCTGGATCTCCTCGTCGCTCGCGATCATCGGGAGCGCCTCGTTTCCCGCGTCGAGCGCGATGTACAGCTCGGAGAGGAAGCCCACGGTCGTGATGCGCGCGGTCGCGCCTTGATGGAGGCGCGCGCGGGTGCCGTCCTTCACGCCCATCACCACCTTCACGACGTTGGTGCTGTCGCCCAGCTCGATCTTGCGCACGGTGCCGACCGGGACGCCGTTCAGGCGGACGGGAGAGCCGGTCTCCAGCCCGCCGACGTTGGCGAAGTGGACCGTAATCTCCTCCTCCTTCCCGAACTTGAAGCTGCCCGACTGGAACGTGGCCCAGAGGATCAGGGCGAGCGCGATCAGCGACAGGATCCCGACCTGGAGCTTCATGAAGGGCACCTGCCCGGTTCGCTTCACGCCATTCCTCCCGTCACTGAGGCGCCGTGGGCCGCGGGGTCCCCGGAACCGTGACGACGCGCTGCGTCGCGGCCAGGACCGCCTTGCGGAACGGGGCCAGGAATTCGCTGATGAACGGCTCGTTGGTGCGGGCCAGATCGGCCGGCGTGCCCTCGAACACGAGCCGTCCCTCGTTCAGCACCGCCATGGTGTTCCCCACCTTGAACGCATCGGCGATGTCGTGGGTCACCATGACCGACGTCTTCTTCATGCGGTCGCGCAGCTCCACGATGAGATCGGTGATCCGCTCCGCGCTCTGAGGGTCCAGGCCGGTCGTCGGCTCGTCGTAGAGGAGGATCTGCGGATTGCGCGCCGCGAGCGCGCGCGCGATCGCCACGCGCCGCTGCATCCCGCCCGAGAGCTGATCCGGCATCCGGTCGATCAGGTCCGGATCCAGCCCCACCAGCTCCAGGTGCGCGCGAACGGTCCCTTCCAGCTCCTCGTCGGGCACGTTGTCGTGCTCGATCAGGGAGAACGCCACGTTCTCGCCGACCGTCATCGAGTCGAAGAGCGCCCCTTGCTGGAACACCATCCCGATGCGCTGGCGGATCTGCCGGAGGCGTTTCTCGCTCATCTTCGTGATGTCCTCGTTGTCGATCCGGATCACGCCCGCGTCGGGCCTTGCCAGGCCCAGCAGCAGACGAAGCGTCGTGCTCTTCCCCGAGCCGGACGGGCCCAGGATGACCGTCGTTCCGCCCAGGGGAACGTTGAAGGTGATGTCCCGGAGGATCGGGCGGCCGTCGATCGAGTAGTCGACATGTTCGAACGAGATCATAGGCGCTCACCAACCCAGGATGCGAAACACGAGCCGCGTGCACACGCCGTCAGCCACCAGGATTCCCACGGAGGAGATGACGACCGACTCCGTGGTCGAGACACCCACCCCCTTCGCCCCTCCCGCGGACCGGAATCCGCGCCAGCAGGCCACCGTGGCGATCATCAGCGCGAAGACGAACGGCTTGATCATGCCGACCAGCACGTTCTTGGGCGTCAGGTACTTGAGCACGCCTGAATAGTATGACTCGACCGGCAGATGGTACTGCAACCCCACGAACCCGCCGCCGACCACGGCGAGCGCGTCGCCGATGATCACGAGCACGGGGAGCGCGATCAGGAGCGCCGCCACGCGCGGCACGACGAGCCGCTTCATCGGGTCGGAGCCGAACGCCACCAGGGCGTCGATCTGGTCGCTGGAGCGCATCGCTCCGATCTCCGCCGTGATCCCCGCCGACATGCGCGAGGCCACCACCATTCCCGTCAGGACGGGGCCGAGAGCCCGGACGACCGAGATCACCATGAAGTGCCCGAGCTGCGACTTGGCGCCCGTGTTCGCCAGCTCGCGCACCAGCTGGATCGCGAGCGCCTGTCCCGCCACCGCGGCCGATACGACCACGATCAGGAGCGACCCCACCAGGGCGAAGTGGAGCTGGCTCAGGAACTCGCGCCCGTAGTACGGAGGCGTGAAGGTCGCCCGGATCGCGTCCCAGGCGAAGAGCACGAAATCCTGCACGACCTCCAGGATGCGGCGCAGCCGCTCGACGATCGCCGCGATCAGGCCCACGGCGTCCTGCCGGCTCGCCGCGGAGGCGTCAGCGTCCCTTCGGTTTGGTGCCGAAGATGTAGTCCCAGAGAGGGGAGCTGACCCCGAACCGGTGCTCGGGGGTCTTGTAGTGGTGGAGCAGGTGGTAGCGCTTCACGAACTTGAGGAAGCCCCACGTCATCGAGAGGTGGTGCTCCGCGTAGTGCATCATGTCGTAGGCGATGTAGCCGGTCACGAATCCGGCGAACAGCGGCGCCACCCAGAGCGGGAGCCCGAAGATCGTGCCGATCAGGGTCTTGAAGAAGAGGAAGAAGAGGATGGCGAGCGGGATGCTCAGGACCGGCGGCATGACCAGGCGCGTCTTGCACTGCGGCTGCTCGTGGTGGACGCCGTGCACCAGGTACCACGCCCGCTTCAGGAACGGAAGCTGCGGCTCCCAGTGGAACAGGTAGCGATGCAGCATGTATTCGGAGAAGCTCCAGACCAGGAGCCCCACCGTGTACATGCCGAACACCGGCCCGATGGCGCCGCCCCCCTGCTCGCGGAAGGCACGCGCCAGGAAGAAGAGCACCACCGGCACGTAGAGCACGAGCACCACGGCCGGGTGGATGTGGGTGAAGGACTCGAGGAAGTCCGACTTGAAGAGCCGGATCGGCTCCTCGCTGTGGTTGATCGGCAGGTCGCCGTAGTTCGCCTTGGCCATGGTCGCGCAACCTCCGTTCCTGTTGCCTGCCGGGCAGTTCCGTCGGCCCGGGGTCGATTGCCCGGGATTGTACGAACGCCCACGGAACAGGTCAATGCCCGGGGAAACCGGTAGAATCGTCCGATGCCCGGAACTGATCCGAAGCCGCTTCGCGTGAACGAGATCTTCCTCTCCGTCCAGGGGGAGGGGATCCACGTCGGCGAGCGGACCGTTTTCCTTAGACTCTACGGCTGCCCGCTCCGATGCGTCTGGTGCGACCAGCCCGAGGCGCTCGCCACCAGCGGCATCGGGCGTTTCGAAACGATGTTGCCGAATGCCATTCGGGATCGAATCCTGGCGTATCCTGCCGTCCGCCGGCTGTGCCTGACCGGCGGGGAGCCGCTGATCGCTCCCTCGGAATCGCTGGCGTGGCTTCTCGGGGAGCTGCGCGCGGCCGGCTGGTGGATCTCGGTGGAGACGAGCGGGGCGCGCGTGGTCGAGCCGCTCCTGCCGCTGATCGATTTCTGGACGATCTCGCCCAAGGGGGAGAGCGCCCGGACGTTCGACGGCGATCCTGTGGAGGCCCAGCTCCCGACGCTGCGTCAGCTGGTGCGCGAGCTGCCCGAGGTCCGGCGCCAGCTCAAGTTCGTGATCCAGTCGGAGGGTGACGTGAGGGACGCGGTCCGGATCCTGGACGCCCTGGAGTACCGGGGCGCCGTGGTGCTCCAGCCCGAGCATGGCGGCGGGGACGGCCGTGCCGCGTTCGAGTGGTGGCCCTGGGATCGCTACCCCGAGGCGCGGATCATTCCGCAGACGCACAAGGCGGTGGGGCTGCGATGAACGTCCGGCTGACCCGCGACTTCACGTTCGAGGCCGCGCATCTCCTCCCGAACGCGCCCGAGGGACACAAGTGCCGCCGCCTGCACGGGCATTCCTTCCGCGTCGAGGTGACCGTGGAAGGAGCGGTCGATCCGCGCACCGGATGGTTCCTGGACTACGGCGTGATCAAGGACGCCGTCGAGCCGCTCCGCCGCCAGCTCGACCACTACTACCTGAACGAGATCCCCGGTCTCGAGAACGCCACGTCGGAGATTCTCGCGGGCTGGCTCTGGGATCGGTTGAAGCCCGCGCTCCCGTCGCTCGCGCGTGTCACGGTCCACGAGACGTGCGAAGCGCGCTGCGAGTACGAGGGCCGCGAGTAGCCGATAGGTATACCTAAGTACCATCCGCAGGTATCCCTCGGCTCCATAGCGACCCCGCGCAGCATCCCGCATTCTCCCCCGAGTTAATCCCCATTAACATTTGCCACCGAGGGCTCGCCACGCATGCACCTAATGCCTGTTGCCGCATCCAGTTACGCGGGCGATATCGATCGCGTGATGTGGGTCATCACCCTGATCGTGGGGGTCTGGTTCCTCGCCGCCGAGGGGATCCTCCTCTGGTTCACGTTCCGCTATCGAAAGAAGGAGGGCGTTCGCGCGGCCTACGTTCCGGGAAAGGGGTTTCGCCAGACCGGCTGGATCCTGATCCCCTGCGTCGCGATCCTCCTCTGCGATCTCGCCATCGACGCCTTCGGCGAGCGCGTCTGGGACACGATCAAGCAGAAGGTCCCGCCGGCGCAGCTCCAGATCGGCGTCGAGGGACGGCAATGGGCGTGGACGTTCACGCATCCGGGGAAGGACGGCATCCTCGGCTCACCTGACGACATCGTCATCCCCAACGAGATCCACGTGCCGGTCGGGGTCAACGTCGCGTTCACGGTCAGCGCGGCCGACTGCCTCCACTCCTTCTGGGTTCCCGAGCTTCGCCTGAAGCAGGACGCGGTCCCCGGGCGCCACATTCAGGGATGGTTCCGCGCGACGCGGCCCGGCAGCTACGGCGTGCTCTGCGCGGAGCTGTGCGGCGTGGCACACGGGCTCATGCGCGGGACGCTCTACGTGGACACCGAGGCGGACTACGAGCGATGGCTCGCCTCGCGGACGGGCGTCCAGGCGGTCGCTTCCCAGCCTGCTCCTCAGACGGCTCCGCAGACGGCGAAGACGGGAGGGAAATCGTGAGCGAAGCCAACATCCTCGACCCGCCTCTCGATCCGCCCCAGGCGGCGCCTCCGACGGCCCATGCCGGGGCCCACGACGACGCCCCGCACGGCTTCTGGAGCACCTACTTCTTCTCGACCGACCACAAGCACATCGCCAAGCAGTACCTGCTCACCGGTCTTTGCATGGCGGTGATCGGTGGGCTGCTCGCGCACGTGATGCGGATGCACCTCGCGTTTCCCGATCGCGCGGTGCCCGGATTCGGCGAGGTCCCGGCGGGCACCTACAACGCGCTGATCACGATGCACGGCACGATCATGATCTTTTTCGTGGCGATGCCGGTGCTCTTGGGCGGCTTCGGGAATTTCCTGATCCCGCTCATGATCGGCGCGCGCGATATGGCGTTTCCGCGGCTGAACATGATGTCCTACTGGACCTTCCTCGTGAGCTGCGTGATTCTCATCGGCTCCTTCTTCGTGCCGGGAGGCGCCTCGCCCGCGGGATGGACCGCGTATCCGCCGCTCTCGGCCAACGTGGCCTATTCCGGCGCCGCCTGGGGCGTGCCACTCTGGATCGCCGCGGTCGCGCTCGAGTTCGTCGCCTTCCTCATGGGCGGGATCAATTTCATCACCACCGCGATCAACCTCCGCGCGCCGGGGATGAAGATGTTCGACCTGCCGATGATGGTCTGGATGCAGCTCGTCGCCAGCGTGATCTTTCTCTTCTCGGTGGGGCCGCTCGTCGCGGGCGCGGTGCTCCTCCTGCTCGACCGCGTGGCGGGCACCGGCTTCTACAATCCCGGCGCCGGCGGCGATCCGCTCCTCTACCAGCACCTCTTCTGGTTCTTCGGCCATCCCGAGGTGTACGTCATCCTCCTCCCGGGCCTCGGCATCGTCGCGGAGATCCTCCCCGTCTTCGCGCGGAAGCCGCTCTTCGGCTACCGGATGGTGGTCTACGCCACGCTGGCCACGGGCGTCCTGTCGTTCATCGTCTGGGCGCACCACCAGTTCGTGAGCGGCATCGACCCGCGGCTGGCGAGCGCGTTCAGCATCACCACGATCCTGATCTCGGTCCCCGTCGCGATCACGATGTTCGCCTTCGTCGCGACGCTCTGGAAGGGCGCGATCGAGCTCAAGGCGGCGATGCTCTTCGCGATCGGGATGGTCGGCGTCTTCTTCTGGGGCGGCGTGACGGGGATCATCAACGGCTCCGCGGCCGCCGACATCTACGTGCACGATACCTACTTCGTGGTGGCGCACTTCCACTACGCGCTGATCCCGCCGGTCTTCTTCTCGCTCTTCGCCGGGATCTACTACTGGTATCCCAAGATGTTCGGCCGGAGGCTGAACGAGACGCTGGGGAAGATCCACTTCTGGGGCACCTTCCTCTTCGTGAACGTCACGTTCATGCCGATGTTCGGCCTGGGACTGCGCGGCTACCCGCGGCGGACCTATGATCCGCGGGTCTTCGCGCACCTCGGCGATCTGCACCCGCTCCAGCTGGCGGCGACCCTGGGTACCATCGGGCTCCTCCTCTCGCAGATCCCCTTCGTGATCAACTTCTTCGGCAGCCTCAAGTGGGGCGCGGTCGCGGGGAAAAACCCCTGGCGCGCGAACACGCTCGAGTGGTCGGTGCCGTCGCCTCCGGGGCACGGCAACTTCGATGGGACGCCGGTCGTCTATCGCGGCCCCTACGAGTACAGCCTTCCGGGAGGCGACGCCGACTGGCTGCCGCAAGACCTGGCGCCGGGGAGGACGCCGTGAGCCGGGCCGCCGCACACGCCGCCGCGACGCGGCGCGACGACGTCATCCGGTCGACCGGAATCTCCACCGGGCGGCTTGCGATCTGGTGGTTCCTGGGCTCGGAGATCGTGATTTTCGGCGGGCTGATCGTCTGCTACGTGCTCTTCCGCCTGCGCCACCCGGAGTGGGGCGCCCTGGCGCGCCACACCGTCACGCCGGCGGGCGCGTTCAACACGCTCGTGCTGCTGACGTCCAGCCTGTTCATGGTCCTGGCGCACGCGGCGGTGGAGCACGGCGATCTGAAGCGGGCCTCGCGCCACATGCTCGGGACGATCGCCCTGGGAGGGGTGTTCCTCGGCGTGAAGGCCTTCGAGTACGGCCACGAGATGTCGATGGGCTTCACGCCCGTGAGCGGCCTCTTCTGGTCCTTCTACTACGCGCTCACGGGACTGCATGCGCTGCACGTGACGGGCGGGCTCTTCGCGATCCTGGCGGTGCGGCAGATGGTGGCGCGCCGGAGCGACACCCACCGCGTGGAGCTGGTCGGCATCTACTGGCACTTCGTGGACGTGGTCTGGATCTTCCTGTTCCCGCTTCTCTACCTGTCCAACTGATGGGGGCGCTCGCGCGATGACCCATACGATTCCGGCGCCGGAGCGGCGCCACCCCAACTACGTGGCGATCTGGGGCGTGCTGATGGGTGCTCTGATCCTGTCGCTCCTCCTGGCCTATCTCCGGCACGCCCAGCTCGCGGCGCTCCTCATCTGGCTCGTCGCGATCGTCAAGGCGTCGCTGGTCATCTCGTTCTACATGCACCTCAAGTTCGAGCCCGCGCACGTCGTGGCGATCGTGATCGCCGGCGTCCTCGCGCTTGCCATCCTCTTCCTCGGCCTCTTCCCGGACATCGTCCGTGTCTACGGCGGCTAGCGCTTCCGTGGACCGCGCCGCCACGCGCACGCTGACCCCGATCGACCGCGCCGTCGAGACCGGGGTCATCGGCATGACCCTGTTCCTCTTCACCGAGGCGATGTTCTTCGCCGGGCTGGTCAGCGCGCACGTGGTGCTCCGCGCGGGGCAGCCATCCTGGCCGCCGGCCGGGCAGCCGCGGCTTCCGATGGGACTCACGCTCGCGAACACGGTCGTCCTCCTGCTGAGCGGGGCCGCGGTGGTCCGAGCGAGCGCCTCCTTCCCGGAGCGATTGGACGCGGCGGCGCGCGCCATCGGCGCCGGCGCTTTGCTGGGCGTGGTCTTCCTGACCGTGCAGGGGCTGGAGTGGGCGCGACTCACCGCCTTCGGCCTGACGACGACGTCGGGGATCTACGGGGCGACCTTCTATGCGCTGGTCGTGGCGCACGCGATCCACGTGCTCGCGGCGCTGATCGTGCTGCTGGTGGCGGCTCGGAAGATGGCGCGGGCGTCGCGCGAGGGCCGCCCGGACGATGCCCGCGTGGCGTTCACGCTCTCGCGCATGTTCTGGCTCTTCGTGGTGGGGGTGTGGCCGGTGCTCTACGCGGTGGTGTACGAGCCGTGGCGCTGATGCAGGGCGTGGCGGCGCTTGTCGACGCGGCGCTGGCCGTGGCGCATGCGCTGTTCTTCCGGCTGTTGCCCGCGGCCTGCGCCTTCTGCGCCTCGTCGTCCCAGACCAACAAGGCCGCCTACATCGGCACGACGGTGCTCCTCCTGGGCCTGCCGGTGGCGATGCTCTCCGCGCTGATCGTCTGGCTCATCCGCCGGGCGCGCTGACGACGCGCGCCGCGATCCGCTCCGCGTCCTCCGTCAGCGACGCCACCGACACGCCGCGATACCCGTTCCCCGCCAGATAGAGCCGGGGATTCGCCGCCAGACGGCGGTCCAGGTCGGCCAGGAGCGCCATGTGCCCGACCGCGTACTGGGGAATCGAGGCGTCCTGCCGGATCACCCACGTCCGCTCGGGGCCGCTCGCCAGACCGTGCGTCTTGTCCAGCGCGCCCATCGCCAGCCCCGCGAGGTCGGCGTCGCTCCGCGTGAGCAGATCGGGCCGGTCGGCCCCGCCCATGATGACGCGCACCATCGTCTGCCCCTCGGGCGCGCGTCCGGGGAAGAGGTTCGATTCGAACAGCGCGCCCAGGATCGGCAGGTCCTCGCCGGGCACGACCAGGTAGCCGTAGCCGTCCGGGGGTGTGCGGAAGCGGTCGGTCCGGAAGGCCAGCCCCACCACGGCCACTCCTGCGGGCTCGATCGTGCCGAGAAGCTTGGCGAGCTCGGCGTCGAGCGGACGCAGGAGCGCCGCCGCCGCCCGCGCGGAGATCGCGAGCACGACTGAATCGGCGGCGAGACGGTCGCCGCTCGCGGTGCGCACGACGTAGCCGGATTCGGTGCGCTCCAGCGCGAGGGCCGGCGTGGCGATCCGAACCGCGTTCCCCAATCGGGCCGCGAGGGCGTCGGTCAGCGATTCGAGCCCGCGCGTGAAGCTCCAGAGGGCGCGCCCTCCCGGACCCGCGGCGCGGCCGGCGCCGCCCTTCTTGGACCGCGCGATCATCGCCACGACCAGGGAGCGGTGGCTCCGCTCCATCTCACGCATGACGGGGAAGGCCGCGTCCACTGAGAGCCGCTTCGAGTTGCCGGCGAAGACCCCGCGCACCACGGCGCCGATCAGGACGCTGGCCGCCTCCTCGCCGATGTGGCGTACCGCATAGTCGTGGACGCTTTCTTCTCTTTTGACGCGATTGGCGAAGAAGGGCTCCATGGCGACCCGGAGCCGCGCGGCGGGGGAAAGGCCGGTGAAGCCGAAAAACGCGGCCGGGTTCAGGGGGAGCCGATGGAGGCGTCCGCCGCGCCAGATGTAGCGCCGCGCCGCGTCGGGGCGCCCCAGCACCCGCTGGTCGGCCAGGCCCACCGATTCGGCCAGCCGCCACGCGGCGTTCTCCGTTCCCTGGACCGCGTTCGCCGCCCATTCGACCAGGTAGCCGTCCTCGCGTGTCGAGCGGATCCGCCCGCCCGCGCGCGATCCCGCCTCCAGCACGGTCAGCTCGAGCGACTCGGCGCGCCGCGCCGCCTCGGCCCGGATCGCCCACGCCGCGGAGAGACCCGCGATGCCTCCACCGATGATGACGACGCGCATGCGCGGATACTAGCGTTCCGGGGCGGAAGGCCCTAGTGTTCTGAGGCATGCCTTTCGCAACCCCCTGGACCCTCCGCCGCGCCGCGGCGCTCGCCCTGTGTGCGACTTTTCTCGCGCCCTCGCCGCCCGGGAGGCCGACGCCGGCCGCGATGCTCTCCGCGCAGCTCAAGGCCGCGGTCGCCGGCGCGCCCGCGCCCGCGCCGGGCAAGTGTCTGGAGATCCAGTACGAGGGAGTCCTCGAGCTGGAAGGGCACTTCCGCAAACCTGGCGAGAAGCAGCCCTATCGCTCGCGGCAGCGCTTCCTGGCCAACGCCAATGGGGCGGTCCGTCTGGACTGGACCACATGGATCCAGGGCGATTCGATGGGCGCGCCGGAGAGCTGGCTCCTCCTGCCTGCCGGCGTCGGCGGAACGATCCTCCATCGCTCGGCGCCGGGCAGCCCGTGGCGCGAGGTCGGGGTGGATCAGCGCGAGCAGGCTCTGGCCCAGGTCACGGCGG
>DASSLZ010000110.1:0-5106 GCA_035689165.1 Candidatus Eiseniibacteriota bacterium
GAGTTCTGGCAGGAGGGGTCGGGGGACGAGCGGAGCAAGAACCGCTACGAGCGCCAGCTGCTCGAAGCCCAGCTCGCGCGGCTGGACCTGAAGACGAAGCCGGCCAAGTACATCAAGGTCTACAACGCCGACGAGGCGAACAACGTGCGGCGGAACATCGCGACCTTGCGCGACTCGCCGCTGGTCGCCATCGTCTTCAACTTCCTCGACATGCTGGCCCACGGGCGGTCGGAGTCGGATCTCCTCAAGGAATTGGCCCCCGACGAGTCCGCGTTCCGCTCGGTGATGCGCTCGTGGTTCCTCCATTCCGCGCTCTTCGATGCGCTGAAGTGGCTGGCCAAGCAGGACGGCCTCGTGGTCGTGACGACCGACCATGGCGCGGTGCTGAGCCGCCGGTCGGCGCTGGTCTACGGCAACCGGGAGACCTCGACCAATCTGCGGTTCAAGTTCGGAACGAATCTCTCGTGCGAGGCGAAGCAGGCGGTCCACGTGAAGGACCCGGCCCGCTTCCGCCTCCCCGCCGACAGTCCGCACAAGAGCTACATCATCGCGAAGGAGGATTTCTATTTCGTCTATCCGACGCGATTCCACGAATACGAGAACAAGTACCGGGGTTCCTTCCAGCACGGGGGAATCTCGCTCGAGGAGATGATCCTGCCCGTCGCGGTGATGACCCCGCGCGGGTAGGCCCCTGATGCCGGTCGAGATCCGATCCCTGCTCCACACCGAAGCCGAGACCCGCGCGTTCGGACGCCATCTGGGCACGCTGCTCCGCCGCGGCGACTGGATCGCGCTGACCGGCGCTCTGGGCGCGGGGAAAACGACGCTGGTGCAGGGGATCGTGGAGGGGGTCCATCCGGGCATGCGCTCGCGGAGCCCGACCTACGTGCTGGTGGAGGTCTACGGCGAGGGGCCGCGCATCGTGCACGCCGACCTCTACCGGATGGCGGCGGCGGCCGAGATCGAGACGCTGGGCCTGGCCGACCTGGCCGAGGGCGATGCGGTGGTGCTGGTGGAATGGGCGGACCGGGCACTCGACCGGCTGCCTCCCGATCGCCTGGAGCTGGAGCTTCGCTACGTCCCCGAGGGGGGGCGGGAGCTCCGCATCCGGCCGCAGGGGAGCCGGTGGGAGAACACGGCGCACGAGGGACAACTGGACCGCGACCGATGGAGCCATGCGCTTTATCCTGGGAATTGACACCGCCGGGCCGCGCGGCTCGATCGCGGTCGCCGAAGAGGGCGCCGCAAGCCAGCCGGTCGCGCTTCCCGAGGGCGGGCACTCGAGCGGGCTCGCGCCCGCGATCGAGCGGCTGCTGGCGGCCCGCGGGATTCGTGTGGCGGATCTCGCGGGTATCGCGGTCTCCGCGGGGCCGGGTTCCTTCACCGGGCTTCGGATCGGCCTCGCTTGGGCGAAGGGTGCGGCGCTGGGAGCGGGCCTTCCGCTTTTCATGATCCCCTCCCACGAGGCGGCGGCCCACGCGCATCGAAGGAGCGCGCCCCGATTCGCGACCCTGACCCAGGGGGAGCGGGGGCACGTGATGGCGGCGCTCTGGGACGGTTGTGTCGAGGAGGGGGACGACCGGGCCCGGCTTCTCTGGGGGCCGGAAGTCGTTCCCGAAGAGGACGTGCCGGACCGGTTGCGCGAGCGGGCGGGCGCCGACGTTCCCGTCGCCGCCGCCACGGAAGCGCTGGAGGAATGGGTGCTCGATCTGGGCGGAACGACGCTGCCGTCCCTGCCGCTCGGCCCCGCGGTCGCGGAGCTGGGCGCGATCGCGCTGGCCGCCGGGCAGAGGGCCGATCTCCGCGAGGCGGCCCCGCTCTACGGCCGCGCGCCGAACGCGCGGAAGCCGGGGGCGCGATGACGGCGCTCGCCCGACGCGGGGAGCCGGTCCGGATCCGGCCGCTCACCGTCGCGCGCCTCGACGAGGTCCTCGCGATCGAGCGGGTCTCCTTCAGCGATCCCTGGTCGCGCGAGATGTTCCGGTCCGAATTGATGATCGGCGGCGGGACCTACGCGCGGCTGGCCGAGCGGGACGGAGCGCTGGTCGGCTATCTGTGCGCCGTGCTGGTCGCCGACGAGGCGCACGTCGGAAACCTGGCCGTTGACCCCGCCGAGCGGCGGCAGGGGGTGGCCCAGCTCCTCCTGGACGATCTGGTCGAAGCGGCCCGGAGCCGGGGGGCCCGGAGGGTCACCCTGGAGGTACGGGAGTCCAACGAAAATGCCCGTAAGTTCTATTACAAGAACGAGTTCATCGACATCGCCATCCGCAAGAACTATTACCGCAACCCTAGCGAGGATGCTATTGTCATGCTCCGAACCCTCCCGGAGGGACCCAGCGCATGACGTGGCTTCGCAAGGCCAAGGAAGGGCTCAAAGCTAGAGAACGGCGGCGGGACCTGCCCGACGGGCTCTGGGTCAAGTGCGAGGAATGCGGCGAGATCCTGTACCACAAGGAGCTCGAGCGGAACCTCTGGACGTGCGGCAAGTGCGGCTATCACTTCCGCATCTCGGCCCGTGCCTACGTCAAGATCCTCCTCGACGAGGGCTCCTTCCAGGAGCGCTTCTCCGAAGTCGTCTCCACCGATCCCCTCCGGTTCAAGGATTCCAAGCGCTACATCGACCGTCTGAAGAAGGCGCGGGAGGAGACCGGGCTTTCGGAGGCGGTGCTCTGCGGCGACGGGACGATCGAATCCCACTCCTGCGTCATCGCGATCATGGACTTCGCTTTCCTGGGCGGAAGCCTGGCGTCGGCCGCGGGGGAGCGGATCGCCCGCAGCATCCTCCTCGCGATCGAGACGCGGCGGCCGCTGATCATCCTCTCCGCCTCGGGCGGGGCGCGGATGTTCGAGGGGATCCTCTCCCTCATGCAGATGGCGAAGACGAACGCGCTCTTAGCGAGGCTCTCCGACGCGCGCATCCCCTATATCTCGGTCATGACCCACCCGACCACGGGCGGCGTCACCGCCTCGTTCGCCTCTGTGGGCGACGTGATCCTGGCCGAGCCGAAGGCGCTGATCGGCTTCGCCGGCCCGCGCGTGATCAAGCAGACGATCAACCAGGAGCTTCCCGAGGGCTTCCAGCGCTCGGAGTTCCTGATGAAGAAGGGAATGGTCGACCAGATCGTGCACCGGCAGGAGCTGAAGAAGACGCTGGGCTACCTGCTTCGCTTCTTCGGCGCGACGTCGGTGCTGCCGCAGAAGCCGCGGCGGCGCGCCGGCGAGTCGCTGGACCGGTTCCGGGCGGCGTCGGTGGCGGCCCCCGAGCCGATCGGCCTTTCGCCCAGCGACAACGGCCATCCCGCCGGCGCGGCGTCTTCCGCGCGTGCCGTCCCGGGCAGCACCAACGCGGCCGAGCGCCCCCCCGCTCCCGAGTCCAACCCCGAGCCGACCCCGACCGAGACCGCCTCCCAGGAATGACCCGCACCGTGGGCGCTCCGCTCACGCGGCGCCTCGACGAGCTCTATCGGTTCGAACGCAGCGGCATGCGGCTCGGCCTCCTCGGCATCGAGCGGCTGCTGGAGCGCGGCGGCCGTCCCGACCGCGCGTTCCCCTCGGTGCTGATCGCGGGAACCAACGGCAAAGGGTCGACAGCGGCGCATCTGGCCTCGATCCTCCGCGCCGCGGGTTTGAAGACCGGCCTCTACACCTCGCCCCACCTGGTGCGATTCCACGAGCGGATCCGCGTGGACGGCGCCGAGATCTCCGACCTGGCCCTGGAAGAGGCGCTGGAGCGGTGGTGGCCGCGCTTCGAGGAGGAGCGCCCCTCCTTCTTCGAGGCCGCGACGGCGCTGGCGTTCGATCACTTCGCGCGCGAATCGGTGGACATGGCGGTGGTCGAGGTCGGGCTGGGCGGGCGCCTGGACGCCACCAACGTCCTCGTCCCGAAGGCCTCCGTCATCACCACCATCTCGACCGATCACGCCGAGATCCTGGGTCCCACGCTCCGGCGGATCGCGGCGGAGAAGGCGGGGATCATCAAGCCCGCCGGCACGCTGGTGCTGGGGGTCCGCCGCGCCGAGCCGCGCTCGGAGATTCTCGAAGCGGCCGTCCGACAGGGAGCGCGCGTTCTCCTGATGGGGCGCGACGGGCGCTACGCGGCGCGCGGCCTGACCCGCGCCGGCACCGACGTCTGGATCAAGACGCCCTCCTTCGCGGGCCTGGCGCGCACGCCGCTCCTGGGATTTCACCAGGCGCGGAACGCGGCGCTGGCCGCGCTCGCGGCCGAAGTGGCGCTGGAGGGCCGCCCCGCCCCCGCGATCGCGCGGTCCATCGTCGAGGGGATCGCCGCGACGCGCTGGCCCGTCCGGGCCGAGGTGCTGGGCGAGGATCCTCCCGTGCTCGCGGACGTGGCCCACAACGCGGAGGGGGCGCGCGCCCTGGCCGAGACGGTGGCGGCGCTCTTTCCGGGACGGAAGGTGGCGGTGGTCGCCGCGTTCTCGCGCGACAAGGCGCACGAGTCGATCCTGGCCACGCTCGCGCGCGTCGCGAGCCGGTTCACGCTGACCGAATTCGGCGGCGAGCGCGCGACGCCGGCGTCGACGCTGGCGCGCGTCGTCCCCGCGAGCCACCTGACCTGCGAGGCGGTGACCGACCCCGCCCAGGCCGTGCGCGGTGCTGTGGAATGGGCGCGCGACACGGGCGGCGTGGTCGTGGTCACGGGATCCTTCTATCTCATGCCGGAGGCGATGGCGGCGCTGGGGCACGAGGTGCCGCGTGCCATTTAGGAGGGCGGGGACGGGGCTCCCGATTCTCCTCGCCGCGCTGGCCGCGCTGGCCGCGACCCTCGCCGCGCCCGGGCGGGCGCGCGCCCAGCCGGCGGAGACCTACCGGCTGCAGGCCGACCGCCTCGAGGGCTCGCTCACCGGAGCCGAGAACGTCTATACCGCGATCCGTCCCACGCTGACCCACGGCACGACCACCGTCACCGGCGACTCCGCGCTCGTCTACCGGACGCGGGAATACGTGATCTTCCGTGGCGACGTGAAGATCGTGGACGGCACGACCACGATGTGGGGCGACGAGGCCACCTACGACAAGAAGCAGCGGCTCGCCACGCTGCGGGGGAACGTCCGCATCCAGGAGCGTGGCAGCCGCATCACCGGCAGC
>DASSLZ010000111.1:0-4718 GCA_035689165.1 Candidatus Eiseniibacteriota bacterium
GGCAGTAGGTGCAGCTCGGGATGGCGTCGTGGTTCACGCGATGCGGGTTCTTCCCCGCGATCGCCTCGACCGCGGTGATCCCCTCGTGCGAGGCCACGTGCGCGAGCGCCGCGCTCTTCGTGACGTCTCCGATCGCGTAGACGCCGCCCACGTTCGTGCGCTGCAGGCAGTCCACGTTCACGTAGCCGCGGTCCATGGCGACGCCGATCGCCTCGAGCCCGATCCCCTCCGTCGCGGGCCGCCGCCCCGCCGCCATCAGCACGCGCTCCACCCGGAAGCGCTTCGCGGCGTCGTGCGACCGGACCTCGACCCAGGCCCCGTCCCCTTCGACGCGCACCGGTGCCAACTCGGCGCCGACGAAGACCTCCATCCCCTGCCGGCGGAAGGAGCGCAGAAGGGCCTCGGAGATCTCGGCGTCCTCGAGCGGCAGGAGGCGCGGCTCGCGCTCCACCAGGGTCACCTTGGTCCCGAACGTGTGGTAGATCGAAGCGAACTCGACGCCGACCGCGCCGGCGCCGATCACGAGCATCGACGCCGGCACGCGGTCCAGTCCGAGCACGTCGTCGCTCGAGAGCACGACACGATGGTCCACCGTCGCGAGCGGCAGCGATCCGACGACCGAGCCGGTCGCGACGATCACGGCCCCGGCCTCGATCGCTCCGCCGCCGTCGCCCTCGATCCGGATCCGGTCCGGAGCGACCATCGTCCCCGCGCCCTTGATCGTCTCGACGCGGTTCTTCCGCAGGAGCGCCTCGGTGCCCATGAAGTTCTTCCGGACCACGCGCTCTTTCCGCTCCTGCGCCGCCTTGAGGTCGAGCGTCGCCTCGGCCACGCGCACGCCGAATTCCCCGGCGCGCCGGCAGAGGAGCAGCACCTCCGCCGTCTCGATCAGCGCCTTGGTCGGGATGCACCCCCAGTGGAGGCAGGTGCCGCCCGGCCGGTCCTTCTCGATCAGCGCCGTCTTCAGCCCGAGCTGCCCCGCGCGGATGGCGGCCACGTAGCCTCCCGGGCCGGCGCCGAGAATGGCGACGTCGTACCGGGTTCGACTCACGTGCGAGGTCCGGCGGTCAGCGCCGCGGCCCGCGCCTTCAAGATCGGCTCGAACAGATCGATCGGGATCGGGAAGACGGTCGTGGAGTTGTTCTCGGTCGCGATCTCCGCGAGCGTCTGGAGATAGCGCAGCTGGAGCGCGATCGGCTCGCGCGCGATCACCTGGGCCGCCTCGAGCAGCTTCTGCGAGGCCTGGAGCTCGCCCTCGGCGTTGATCACCTTGGCCCGCCGCTCGCGCTCGGCCTCGGCCTGGCGCGCGATGGCGCGCTGCATCTCCTGCGGCAGGTCGACGTTCTTCACCTCGACCGTGCTCACCTTGATCCCCCACGGCTCCGTGTGCCGGTCGATCACCTGCTGCAGCTTGAGGTTGATCTCGTCGCGGTTGGAGAGGAGCTGATCCAGGTCCGACTCGCCGAGCGAGCTCCGCAGCGTGGTCTGGGCGATCTGCGAGGTGGCGTAGAGATAGTTCTCCACCTCGAGCACGGCGCGGTTGGCGTCGAGCACGCGGAAATAGATCACCGCGTTCACCTTGACGGTCACGTTGTCGCGCGTGATCACGTCCTGCGGCGGCACGTCCATCGCCACCGTCCGGAGCGGGATCCGCACCATCTTGTCCACGATCGGGATGAGGAAGATCAGTCCCGGCCCCTTGGCGCCGACGGCGCGCCCCAGGCGGAACACCACGGCGCGCTCGTATTCGCGCAGCACCTTGATGGCGCTGGTGAGGAGGAGGATTCCGAGGATGACGAGAATCAACACCGGATAACCGATCATCACGGCTCCTTCCTAGGCTTTGTGCACCCGGAGCCGCATGCCGTCGACCTGATCGACGACGACCGCCGAGCCCCGTTCGATGTGCTCCGAAGACTCCGCTTCCCAGTACTCGCCATGCACGAACACGCGCCCGCCCGGCTCGAGGTCGGTCAGGGCGGTGCCCCGCTCGCCGATCAGCCCCTCGCGCCCGGTCATCGGCTTCCGCCGCTGGGCCCGGAACGCCGCGCCGAGAACGAAGACGAAGAAGACCACGGTGGCGACGACCACCGTACCGATCACCGAATAGGAGATCCGCGCCATGCCCGCATCCCCTCCGATCAGTAGAAGCGAGCCGAGGACGAGGGACACGATGCCCCCCGCGGTCAGGATCCCGTGGCTCTGGACTTTGAGGTCGACGATGAAAAGGGTCATCGCGAACAGGATGAGCGCGAGACCGGTCATGTTGATCGGGATGGTCTGGAACGCGAGGAAGGCGAGCAGGATGCAGATGCCCCCGACGACGCCGGGAAGGATCGAGCCCGGGCTGGACAGCTCGAAGATCAGCCCGTAGAACCCGAGCATGAACAGGATGTAGGCGACGTTCGGATCGACGATCTTGGAGAGCAGTCCCTGGCGCCACGACATCGTGAAGGCGTGGCGCACGGCGTTCTGGGTGTGCAGCGTGCGGGTCTCGCCGCCGATCGTGACCTTCCGGCCGTCGAGCTGGCGGAGGAGATCGTCGTCGTCGCGCGCGACCAGGTCCACGACGTTCATCTTCAGGGCGTCGCTCTCGGGGAGCGAACCCCCTTCGCGCACCGCCTTCTCGGCCCAGTCCACGTTCCGGCCCCGCTGGGCCGCCAGGGAGCGGATGTAGGAGATCGCGTCGTTCCGCACCTTGTGCGCCATGGTCGTGTCGGCGATGCCGCCGCCCAGATTCACCGGCGAGGCCGCGCCGATCGAGGTGCCCGGCGACATGGCGGCGACGTGCGCGGCCATCGCGATGAAGGTTCCCGCGCTCGCCGCGCGGCTCCCCGAGGGCGCGACGTAGACCACCACGGGGACGCGCGAGACCAGGATGCGCTTGATGATCTCGCGCATGCTGGTGTCCAGTCCGCCCGGCGTGTCGAGGCGGATGATCAGCATCTCACGGTCGTGCTTCTCCGCGCCGTCGATGGCGCGCACGATGACCTGCGCCGTGATCGGCTGGATCGCGCCGTCGATGGTGAGGATGTCGATCTCGGGCGCTGCCGGGCTCGCCGGCTCGGCCTTCGTCCGGGGAGCGGACGGAGGCCCCTTGGCCGAAGCGGCCGCCGGAGCGAAACCGAGGATGAGGAAAATGAGCGCCGCGAGGAGAGCGCCGGCGCGCGGGAGTGTCACCGGGAGCCTCGCCCGCCGGCCGCCTCCGTCTTGAGAGCCCGGTTCCGCTCGTCGACCATGACGACGCGGGGCGTGTGCCGCTCCAGCTCTTCGCGTTCCATCCACGCGTAGGTGAGGATGATGACCTTGTCGCCCACCTGCGCCAGGCGGGCGGCCGGTCCGTTGAGGCAGATCACGCCGCTCCCGCGCGCGCCGCGGATGGCGTAGGTGTCGAAGCGCTCCCCGTTGTTCACGTTGAGCACCTGCACCTGCTCGTGCGGCAGGATGTCGGCGGCTTCCATGAGGTCGGCGTCGATCGTGACCGATCCCTCGTAGTTGAGGTTCGCCTCGGTCACCACGGCGCGGTGGATCTTGGACTTGAAAACGCTCAGGCGCATGCGAGCGCGGCCTCCCGAACGATGCCATAGTGCTCTTGCGGAGCCGCCGCCGGTACCGCGCAGCCGGGCCCCAGGATGAAACGCGTCCCGCCGGATGCGGCCACGGCGGCGCGCGCCTCGTCCTCCAGCGCCTTCGCCGGACCGTTCACGAACGTTCCCTCGTGGCTGATGCCGGTGAGCAGGGTCTTCTCGGTCACGCCGCGCATGGCGCGGATCGAGGGATTCCCCTTCTCGTGGGCGTCCCACGACAGGACCTGCACCGGATAGTCGTCCAGCTCGCGCAGGAAGGCGCCCGGGCCGCAGACGTGGAGGATGTTGAGCGGGGCGGCCGATGCTTCGGCGAGCACGCGAAGATCGTAAGGACGCCCGAACTCCTCGACCGTCTCCCGGTCGATCCGCGTGTCGTTGCCCCAGTCGGTGGTCGCGAAGAAGATCCCCGAGGCGCCGCGCGCCATCGTCTCGCGCGTGAACGCGGCGAAGGTCTCGGTGATGGCGCGGAGCGCCCCATGGACGCGCTCGCCGTGGCGGCGCAGATGCTCCACGAACATCGCGTCGTCGTAGACCAGGTCGGCGGCGATCGAGATCGGGTTGAACACGGTCATCACCCAGTCCACCTCGCCCTGCACCCGCGCGGCGATCCGCTCCTCGGCGTCGAGGTGCTCGCCGAGGACACCCCTCGTGACGTCCAGCGGGCGGATCCGGTCCCAATCCTCCGGCTTCTTGATGACGCTCTGGACCACCTTCGGCTTGTCCAGCGGCCCGGTTCCCGGCCGCTGGGTGCGCACGCCCCAGTCCTCGACGTGATACGAAGCGCGGGGGTTCACCTTCATGAGATCCCAGTCGTAAGTCTCCTGGAATTGCACCATTGCGTGGAAAAGATCCTCGGCCGAGCCCTCGCGGTCGTAGAAGTGGCGCCACAGGGAGACGGGGGGCCGGTCCGTCGTCTGGCCCGCCAGCGTGGCTCGAATCCGTTCACGTCGCGTCATGATGGGTACCGTTCGCCGTCGACGATCACCAGACCGCAAACGCGCGCTTCCTCGCCGACCGTGGCGCGGCAGTTCTGCTGCCACAGACAGAACTCACGGCTGAGCGGCTCGCTGAGCTTATTCGGAAGATGGACCGCACGACGCTGCTGCAGATGGCGCGGAATGCACGGGCTCT
>DASSLZ010000112.1:0-7441 GCA_035689165.1 Candidatus Eiseniibacteriota bacterium
ACGCCGAGGCCGTGAAGCTCGCGGTGGCGTCGCTGACCCCCGAGGTGCTGCTGTTCGGCGCGACCGGCCAGGGACGCGATCTCTCGGCGCGCGCCGCGGCGCGCCTGGGCGCGGGTCTCGCGTCCGACTGCGTGGGCTTCGAGTGGAAGGACGGCGGCCTGGTCGCGCGCCGGCCGATCTTCGCGGGCAAGGCGTTCGCGCGCGTCGCGTTCGGCGCCGCGCGGCCGTGTGTGGCATCGGTCCGGCCCAATACCTTCCAGCCCGCCGCACCCGATGCGGGGCGGAGCGCATCGGTCGAACCGATCGCGCTCGGCGACGGGGTGAAGGTGCGCGCCCGCGTCGTGTCCTTTGAGGCCACCGAGGGCGGCGTGGCGGACCTCACGGAAGCCAACATCATCGTGAGCGGCGGCCGCGCCATGGGCGGCCCCGAGAATTTCGAACTGCTGCGGAAGCTCTGCAAGGTGCTCGGCGCCACGCTGGGCGCCTCGCGCGCCGCGGTCGACGCCGGCTGGATCGATCACAGCTATCAGGTGGGCCAGACCGGGAAGGTCGTGAATCCCACGCTGTATTTCGCCGTGGGAATTTCAGGCGCCATTCAGCATCTGGCCGGTATGTCCTCCGCGAGAACGATCGTCGCGATCAACAAGGACAAAGAAGCTCCTATCTTCAAAGTGGCCACCTATGGCGTGGTCGGCGATCTGTATCAGATCGTCCCCGCGCTCACCGAGGAGTTCGCGAAGCTGTTGAAGGAGTAGTTCGGGCGCCGTTCGCATCCCTCCCAAGGAGGCAGGTCCGGTTGTCCGGCCATCCGGCGTACGAGACCTACTGGAAGCGCAAGGAGCTGTTGAAGCGCTCCTTTCCGCGATTCCCCGTCCGGCGGTGGTGGGAAACCGACGGGCTGTGCGACATCGAGCGCGTCTACTTCGATGCCATCCGCGAAGCCCCTTCCCTCCTGGACGTCGGCGCCGGCGATCTCCGCGTGATGCGGAAGCTCCAGGCGGCAGGCTATCGCGGCGAATACCACACGCAGGACATCGGCGACGGCGGGCCGTGGACCTATGCCGATCTCTCCGAAGTGCGGCGACCGTATGGCGCGATTCTCTGCCTCGACGTTCTGGAACATCTCGCGCTGCCTGACGGGATCGCGCTCCTGAATCGCCTGGTGAGCCTGCTCTCCCCCGGCGGCGCGCTCGTGCTCCAGACGCCGAACGCCGCGTATCTCCCCGAGCCTCGGTCCTGGGACATGACGCATGTACACACCTACGCCTTGCACGATCTCTGGGCCTATTTCACCGTGGATGGGCTGGAGGTGGGCGGGTATCGCGTGGTTCTGGGCCCCGAGCGAGAGGGACTTCTGGAGTCGTTCCGTTCCGGCATGCAGCATTGGGTGAAGCAGAAGCTGCTGGGCTGCGACTTCGCGAACAACGTGGCCGTCATCGCGCGGAAGCGCGCGTGATAGAGTGGGGGATGCCGATGCGCATCCCGTCTCATTCCCCATTTCGCCGGCGCGGCCCGGTCCAGGCCGTTGGCGCGAACCGCCGCCTTGCTTTCGCTGCAGCGCCCCTCTTCGCCACGGCGACCCTCTTGGCAGCGAACGCTCTTCCCGTCACCATCCCTCCCGCGCGCGCGCAGGAGGCGTACTACCATAAGCCGATGCCCGAGGTGGAGAAGGTGCTGGAGGCGCGGCCCATTCCCGCCGTTTGGCTGAGTCCCGCGCGCGACGTGCTCCTGATCGCCGACCGGCCGGGCTATCCGCCGCTGGCCGATCTCGCCGCGCCGAAAGTAAAGCTGGCCGGCGTGCGCGTGAATCCCGTCACCAACGGTCCCCACCGGCAGAGCTACTTCCTGGGGCTCACGGTGAAGTCGCTGGCCGACGCTCCCGAGCCCGCCGACGCCAAGTCTCGTCGCGGGGATCATCGGAGCGGCGGCGCGTGGGGCGGGCGCGGCGGCGCGACCGGCGGGCGCGGCGGCGCGACCGGCGGGCGCCGCGTGACGCTCCCCGACAGCATCCGCATCAGCAATCCGCTCTGGAGCGCGGACGGCAAGTGGGTCGCTTTCACGAACACCACGAAGGACAGTCTGGAGCTCTGGGTGCTCGACGTGGCGCAGGCCGCGGCGCGGCGCGTCCCGCGCGTTCACCTGAACGGCGCGCTCGGATGGACCTATCTCTGGATGCCGGACCAGCGAACGCTGCTCGTGAAGATGGTCGACCCCGACCGTGGTCCGCCTCCGCGCCTGCCGCCGGTCCCGACCGGCCCGGACGTGCAGGAGGGGTCGGGCAAGCACGGCATCGGGAGCACGTACGAGCGGCGCGACGTCCTCGAGACCGCCCACGACGAGGACCTGTTCGACTACTACGGGACGTCAGCGCTCGCGTTCGTGGATGTTACGGGCGGCACGGTCACCCGCTTCGGCAAGGCCGATCTCTTCGGCTCCATTCAGCCCTCCCCCGACGGCGAGCACTTCATCGTCGAGCGGATCCACCGCCCCTATTCCCATCTCCATCCGTGGTGGCGATTCCCGCGCGAGGTGGAGATCTGGGACCGTCACGCGCAGGTGGAGCGGCGTCTCGCCAGCCTGCCGCTGGCGGACCAGGTTCCTTCCGAAGGCGTGCCGACGGGCCCACGGTTTTACTCCTGGCGCCCCACCGCGCCCGCGACGCTGTTCTACGTCGAGGCGCTGGACCAGGGCGATCCCGACGTGAAGGTCCCGCACCGCGACCGTCTTCTTACGTGGGCCGCTCCGTTCCCGGGCGAAGCATCCGAGGTCATGCGCCTGAGGGAGCGCTTCGCCGGGATTGCCTGGACCGATTCCTCCGGCATCGCTCTGGTCGACGAATATGATCGCGAGCGCCGCTGGGAGACGACGTACCAGGCGGATCTGAGCGTCCCCGGCGCCGCGACACGCGTGATCTGGGACCTGAGCGAGAACGAAAAGTACAAAGCGCCCGGCGCGCCCCTGTTCCGGCCGCTCGCGAACGGATTCTCGGTGATCGATCGCGACGGGGCTTCGATCTATCTCGCCGGTGCCGGCGCGACGCCCTCGGGCGATCGTCCGTTCCTGGATCGGTTCGACCTCAAGACGCTGCAGACCGAACGGCTGTTCCGGTGCGACCCCGACGTCTACGAATCGTTCATGGGTTGGGCCGGAACCGGCCGATCGCGATTCCTGACGCGGCGCGAGAGTCCGAAGGAGCCGCCGAACACGTTCTTGCGCGTCCTGGGAGCCCCGATCGCGGGGAAGGACGGAGAGGCCGTCTGGACTTCCGCGCTGGCTCCCGTCACCCAGTTCCTCGACCCCACGCCCGAACTTCGCGGCATCACCAAGCGCATCGTGACGTACAAGCGTCCCGACGGCACGCCGCTCTCGTTCACGTTGTACCTGCCGCCCGGTTACAAGTCGGGCCGTCTGCCCACGGTGCTCTGGGCATATCCCCTGGAATACTCCGACGAAGGGACGGCCGGCCAGGTGAGCGGCTCCGACCGGCGGTTCACGCAGATCACGGGCGCCTCGCCGCTCTTCTTCACGCTCGACGGCTACGCGGTGCTGGACAACGTGGCGATGCCGGTGATCGGGCACCCCGACAGCGTGTACAACGTGTACCTCGGTCAGCTCGTCGCCAACGCGAAGGCGGCAATCGACAAGGCCGTGGAGCTGGGCGTGACCGACCGGGATCGCGTCGGCATCGCCGGACACAGCCACGGCGCGTTCATGACCGCGAACCTGCTCGCGCACTCGGATTTGTTCCGCGCCGGAATCGCGCGGAGCGGCGCCTACAACCACACCCTGCGGCCGTTCGGTTTCCAGTCGGAGCGCCGCACGTACTTCCAGGCGCCGGAGTCGTACATCCGGCTATCGCCGGAACTGCACGCCGACAAGATCAACGAGCCGATCCTGATCATCCATGGCGAGGACGACGCCAACCCCGGCACCGTGCCGCTGCAGTCGGATCTGTTGTATCGCGCCGTGGTCGGCACTGGCGGCACGGCCCGACTCGTGATGCTCCCGCTGGAGTCGCACTCGTACGAAGCCAAGGAATCGATCGAGGAAACACTCTGGGAGATGATGACCTGGTTCGCGCGATACGTGAAAGAAGCGCCGGACCGGGCCAGCGTGAAGTAGCAGTCGCCCGCGCTACCGCACGGCCTGCAGGCGCGGTCGTCACCGCGCTCGGTCAACATCTTCCAGAACATGTTCATGTGCCGCGCTGGCACAACGCGGTCGAGGGGCGACGCCTACTCGCCCCGGGGCGAGTTCTGTTTGCATTAGACCCGCGATCGTGACGTCCCGTCTCACGCCAACTCGCCCCGGGGCGAGTACCTGCCACGAACATGACGGCTCACGAACCATGTTCGGCTGCGACTTCGATGCCTCACGACGCACTGATTGTTCCCGACGAGCCTCCCGCTTCTGTCTCATGAACTCCGCCCCGAACGCCCGCTCGGCCGCGTACTGATTGTGCGCCCGGCAACGCAGTCGCAAGCCATCAACCGTCGACCTTCCTCCGCGCGCAACCGGCTCGATATGGTCGAATTCCAGCAAGCGTCGAGCTGAACAGCGATGGCCGGCATGCGTCACGAAGGTGCATCGGCCCTGATCGCGCTCCCATACCGCGCGCCGCACGCGCGCCGGGATGTAACGCGATCCGGCCGCGCCGGCGCCATTCGACGATCGAGGCTTCGGACTCGCCTCGCGAGGAGGCTCCGCCTCGCGGGTTTTGACTTTTCCGCCTGAAGGCGATCCGATCTTTCGTGTTTCGAGCTGACGGATCAGAGCGTCGAGAGCGCGGCCGAGCACCTCGGCAACATCTCCGCCGGGGACGGCATGGCTCAGCATGGCCTGGGCTCGTCGCAGCTTCTCGTGAGTGGCCTCATCGATCGTGAGACGGACAAGGTAGCGCTTCGGGAGCCTCTCCATCTCTGAGGCTCTACTGGCCAGGTCGGGCAAGGGCGCTTCGATCAAGTCTTTGGGCGACGGCGCCCCATCACGCTCATTGCGCGGGCCGCCTACAACTGGTCCTGGGACCAGTTGTTCATTGGATGGAAGGCTCGGAGTCTCCGGATGTGGGGTTGCCTGCGGGTCGGCGGGAACTGGTCCCAGGACCAGTTGATCCATGGAGCCCGTCAGCATCCGAGAGACGTCGAGAGGTCGGATGGACGTGACGCACTCTCTTGAAGCCGAGACGGCTCCCGGAAAGCGATGGATGAGCCATTCCTCGACCTCGGACTTGCGCCGATGGCTGGCCGCTTGGGTGAGCTCCTCGAGATTTTCGGACGTAAGGTGAGGACTCAGAACGCAAACAGCCGCCATGTGGAGCCGCCCCTCTGCCATTTCCTTGAAGAGGACAGGGAATCGTCGAGCGGCCCGTGCGGCTCGGATCCGTTTGTAGGCGGCGTCCTCGGAGAGGCCAAGCTCTTCTGTGCAGTACGCGAACATAGATGAGTAGCCTGCCGGTGCGTAGAGGCGGCGTGAGTCAACCTCTGCAATGTGGGCCAGCAGCATGACCGTTGTCGCCCGATCCTGACGTACCAGGGCCTTCAAATCACGGAGCAGAATGGCATCGCTGAGATGGGTCAACACGTACTCGTGCATGGGAACTCCTGTCTCGGGGCAGGTCGCACGATCGGACCGGGCCGACGCCCGGTTCCGCTGGGGTTCTTCGATTAGAACACGGGTGATTTCTGAAGCGATGGGAGGGCCGACGTAAAACGGTGAGTTGGGGTTGGCGTCTCTGGCCTTGGCCCCGAAGATCGCAGCCCTGGTGCCTTGCTAGGACGCTTGCATCGCGATCAGCGAAAAGGGTTGAAGATCGAGCGAAGTGGAGTGGAGATTTCGGTCAATAGAATTGTTTACAAGAAGGATGCGGGAGTGAGTCATTCCGCGAAGCGCTTTCATCGACCAAGTCGTGCGGCACCTCGGCGCGACACCTCGGCGCGACACCTCGGCGCGGCCTCTCGGCGCGGCCTCTCGGCGCGGCCTCTCGGCGCGGCACCTCGGCGCGGCTCCTCGGCGCGGCTCCTCGGCGCGGCCCCTTCACGACCCAGGCATGACGATCGTCTTCGACAACACCGCGCTCTGAAAGTTCGTCACCGGCCACTTCGTCGTTCCCACCATGCGAAATCCCTCGCGCGCGTACCACGACCGGAGATGCTCCGCCTGCTCCGCCGTGTCGCACGCCAGCTCCGTGGCGCCGCGTGCACGCGCGCGATCCTCCAGCGCGCGGAGGATGCGCACTCCGATTCCTTGCCGCTGAAGCTCGGGGCGGACGCCGAACTGGCCGAAGTAGAAGACCTCCGGCCGCCGATACCATGCGACCGGGGAGTCGGGTCTCGGCGGGTAGAGGGTCGCGGTCCCCACCAGGTGGCCATCGAGATAGACGACCAGCGGAAAACCCCGCCCCAGGCGCCTGGCGGTGATCGTGTCGTCCTGGTGTGTGGCGACGTAACGAAGGCCCTGCCGGGCCAGATGGGCATAAGCGTCGCGAAGGAGCGAAGTCATCTCGGGGATCGATTCGCTCGAGCCGTAATTGCGGATGACCAGCCCATCCAGGCTCGAAGCCATCACAGGCGCCGCCTCGGCGCCTGAGGAATCCGGCCCACCGCCCGGGAACACCGAACCCGGCTCACCGCCCCGCTCGGCGCCCCGGGACGGCTCCGCAGGGCTCACCCCTTCTTCGGCGGCCGTAGCATCAGCTTCACGCAGCGGCATGGATACCCGTTGTTCTCTCCGTCGAACGTCAGGGCGGGAAGGAATCCCTCGCTCTCGTAGAGCTTCCGCGCGCGGGTGTTGTTCTCCAGCGCGATCGTCCAGGCGTCGGGCCCGGCCGCTTCCATCGCAGCTCGCAACAGCCTTCGCCCGATCCCGCGGCCGTAATACTCGGGTTCGATGTACAGCCACGAGATGTAGTTGTCGCGCACGCCCGCGAACCCAACCGCCCGATCGCCATCGACCGCGACCCACTTCCGAGACATCCGGAAATCCTCGAGCGACCGGAAATCCTCGGCCAGCGGGATGAATCCGCGCGGGTCGCAGGAGCCGACCAGCTCGTCGGGACGGGAACGGTCGTGGATGGCGAACAACGCCGGTTCGTCCTCGGAGCGGAATTCGCGGATGGAAGCGCTGTGGGTCGAGGCGTCCATGTCAGCTCGTCATGAGAATGGGAACCGCACGCCGCAGAACGAGGGCGACGTCGCTCGGCGAGCTCCGTACGCCGATGACGACGTCCACGTCGATCCCCGGCCCCCATCGCGGGCCGCCGGAAACGAAATAGGTTCGGGTGCCGTCCGGATCGATGGGGCCGAGGGCCAGGGTCGCGCTCCACACATCCGATCCGTGAACGACCCAAAGATAGACCTTCCCCGCGGTCGGCGGAATCGTGTCCGGAGGCGCTCCCTTCAGACGGACGGTCGCGTACAGCAGGCTCCCCCTGACCGGATCGCCC
>DASSLZ010000113.1:0-21241 GCA_035689165.1 Candidatus Eiseniibacteriota bacterium
CACATCGACGACACGGTGATCTTCGGCGTGAACATGCCGCCCGACGGCGGGATCAATTCCAATCCCGAGCGCCGCGGCGTGAAGGTGATGGAAGCGGACGGGATCGACGACATCGGCGATCCCAACTCCCGCTATTTCTTCGGCGGACCGTTCGACCCCTATTTCGTGGGGAACCACACGCGCCTGGCACCCGACACCAGCCCTTCGACGAAGACGAACGACGGCGCGCAGAGCCACGTCGCGATCACGGTGACGTCGCCGGCCGGGAACATCATGAACCTGGACGTGAACTCCGAGTGGCGCGCCGAGGGATGGCCGGTCGTCTCCGAGTTCGGCCGGAGCGGCGACCCGCCCACTTTCGGGAGCCTGCGGCGCGACGGAACCCGCCAGGTCGTGGCGTCCTCCGACAGCCTGATCTACGCCTGGATGTCCAACGGCGAGCCGTACTATCCGGCGAACGCCGACGGCCAGTTCGCCGCACTCCCCGCGCCGATCGTGCCGCCGGTTCTCGTGGCCGACAGCCTCTTCCGGTCGAACCCGCTCGCGGCGCACGGCGCCGCCGTGGTCGCCACGGCGGAGGACGGCCTCGTCTACGCCTTCCGCGCCAACGATCGCGACTCGACGGCGTCGGTCCCGCTCGCGGGGTGGCCGCCGTCTCTGGGGAGCGGGATCACCGCCACCACCGCGCCCTCGCTCGGTCCCGCGGGCGACGTGCTCGTGGGCGCGAGCGACGGAACGGTCTTCTCGATCGCGGGCACCGACAGCGTCTCCTTCGCGCCCTTCGTCGACGCCATCGCCGACACGCTCCGGATCGGATCGGCGCCCGTCGTCGCCCCCGCCGTGGGGAACCTTGCCGTGGGACGCTTCCGCGGACCCCCGGGCAGCTGGATGGTGGCCTACGGGCTGGCCAACGGCGTCGTGCGCCTCGTGAGTCCGGTCGGGAAGGATCCCCAGATCACCGATATTCACTGGAGCGTGGGCGGGGCAAACTTCCGCCCCTACGTGCTGGGCGCCGATCTGGACCGCGACGGCGAGACGGAAGTGGTCGTGCTCGACCGCGCGCAGGGACAGGTCCACGCGCTGGATCTCGCGGGAGGGGAGCTTCCGGGCTGGCCGGTCTCGGTGATCGGGCGGATCGAGGGGGCTCTCGCCGCCGGGGACCTGGACCGCGACGGCTACCCCGAGGTGTTCGCGGTGGACGACCAGGGATTCGCGCATCGGTGGAATCGGAACGGGGTCGAGCCGCAGGGGTGGCCGGTGTCGCTCGCGGCGCGCTACGGCGCGTCGGCGGTGGGCGGGACCGGATCGCCGGTCCTGGGGGACGTGGACGGGGACGGCGCTCCCGAGCTTCTGGTCGCGACCCAGGAGGGACTCCTGATCGCGCTGGAGGGGAACGGCACGTCGGTGCCGGGATGGCCCGTCGCGAGCCAGCCCGGTCCTGAGATCTCGCCGCTCCTCCTGTCCCTCAACGACGCCCTCACGCCGCCCGATCCGCCCGGCGGCCCGTGGGAGCACCTGATCGCCCCCGGCGGCGACGGCCTCTGGAACGGCTACCAGATTGGAGTCCGAGCCGACAGCGCCTACGCGACGCGGGACGGCGTCTCGCCGCGCTTCCCCTGGACCGGCTACGCGGGGGACCGGCGCCACAGCTCGGTGCTGGGGGATGCGCTGCTTCTGCCTATCTCGGCCACAGCCACCGCCTTGGCACGGGGTTCGCTGTACTGTTTCCCGAACCCGGCTCGGGGGGCCGACGTGGGTATCGCCTATACGCTGGGCGACGGAGTGGGCTCCGTCGAAATCCGGGTGCTCGATCCCCTGGGGAACGAGGTCCGGAAGATCGACGGGCCGGTGCTGCCGTCCCAGAATGTGGCCCGGATCCCGGTGCGGGATCTCGCCAGCGGGGTATACCTGGTGCGCCTGGAGGTGAAGCGTGCGGGCGCGAGCGAGATCGCTTTCAAGAAGTTCGCGGTTGTCCGGTGATGCGGCCCGGAGGTAGAATAAACCGTTGAGTTCGCGTCCTTTTCGGCCGGTTCAAGGAACCCGTTTCCTGACTCCTCGCGCTCCCCTAGCGGTCCTTGCCTGCACGCTCTGTCTGCTTTTGACGACAGGGGTGGGCCTCGCCTCGATGCTCGACTTCAGTCCTCTGCCCACCGGCGAGATCCTGTTGGCCCAGCGGGCGATCGCGGACACCGAGACCGTGGCGACCCCCATCATCACCCCGAGCGGTCCCGAGGCGGTGGGGCTGGCTCCTCCGCCTGTTTCCGACGTCCACAAATCGGCCGGGAGGGCCTTCTTTTACAATCTGCTCCTGCCCGGGGCGGGACACCTGTACGCCGGCAACAAGCGCGGGTTCGCCCATTTGGGGCTGGAAGGCGTGGCCTGGGTGACCTATTTCTATTATCACGGTCGCGGCGCGGCGAAAGAGGATGAGTACCTGGCCTATGCGGACGACCACTGGAGCTACAGCAAGTGGGTCTCCAGCTGCAACTGCCAGGGATCTCCGGAGGACAGCCTCATCCTGTACTTCCGAGCGAACAACAAGCAGCACTACTACGAAGACATCGGGAAGCTCAGCACCTACTCGGGCGGCTGGGACGACGCGGCGTTGAACGGCTCGACCTACGTCTCGGGAAACCGCAACTTCTACCGGGGCATGCGCGGGGACAGCAACAATCTCCTGAAGGACGCCCGCTACGCCGTGATGGGAAGCTTCCTCAATCGGATCGTCTCCGCCGTCGACGTGCTCCGGATGCTGAAGCACCGGAGCAACGCGCTCCTCGGCGAGAACACGCATATTCGTATCAAGCTGCGCACGAGACCCTTCTCGGACCAGACCGCGGTCGGATTTGAGATCCGGAAACAGCTGTAGCGCCGCGCGCGCCATCCCGTTCGTCGCGGCAGCGCTCCTGCTCACGGGCGGGACGTCGACGGCTCGCGCCTCGTGGCCTCCGCTCGCTCTCGTCAGCGACACTCCGGTGCTCGCCAAGGCGGCGGCCTCCGGCGACGTCTCGGCTTCGGGCGCCATGACGTCGAGCGGATCGGCGGCCGTCTCGGCCGGCGCGGCCGCGGCGTCGGAGCGGCTCCGACGCGCCGACCAGCAGCCGCGCAAGGGCGGCAAGAAGGCGGTGCTCCTCTCCCTGCTTCTTCCCGGCGCGGGAGAGATGTCGCTCGGCGCACGCGGCCGCGCGACGGGGTTCTTCATCGCGGAGGGGGCGATCTGGACCCATTTCGTCTGGTTCCAGGTCGCGGGTCATCTTCGAAAGGACAATTACATCGAGCAGGCGCAGCTTCACGCCGGCGTCGGCGTGAGCAGCGCGGACGACACCTATTGGAAGCTCCTCGGCCAGTATCAGACCTCGCAGGGAACCGGGCCCACCGCCTACGAAGAGGCGTTGCGGCGCGAGGCGCGGGACAACTTCCCGTCCGATCCGGCGGCCCAGGACGCCTACGTCGCCGAGCGGCTTCCCAGCGGGGACCGCGCGTGGGCGTGGAGCTCCACGGACGCGCAGGCGAGCTACCGGGACACGCGCGAGAGCTCGCGCCGCGCGTTCGACCGCTCGAAGTATTCGATCGCGGCGGCCATCGCGAACCGGCTCCTGAGCGCCATCGACACCCAGATCGTCCGGGGGCGCCGCTCGGACGAAGCGCATTCCGCGCGGGAAGTCCCCGGCATCCCGCTTCTCCTCCTCGCCGATACCGCTCCCGACGGGAGCGGGCGACTCTACCTCACCCGATCGTTCTGACGTCCGGCGCCGCGGGCCGCCTCGCCGCGGCGATCGCCGCCGCGACGCTGATCGCGGCGGGGCCGGCGCTGCTCGATGTCCCTGCCGCGCGCGCCGTCGCGGCGCCCGCGATCCGCCAGGCCGCCAGCGGCCCTCCTGAAGCCCTCCGCACGGAACGGATCCTCGACCGCGCCACGCTCGAGTCGTGGGGCGTGCCGCGCCCGACGCGGCTTGCCTTCGACGCCGACGGGTCGCTCTACATCCTCGACGCCGGACGGCGGCGGCTGGTCAAGGTGGGGGAGGACGGCACCCTGATCCACGACGTCGCGCTGAGCGGCGACGACCCGGCGTCCACGACCGAGCCCGCCGACGTCGTGGTGGACGCACGCGGATCGGCGCTGGTGCTGGACCGCGCCTCGGCGTCGGTCCTCGCCTATGACAAGAACGGCGCCCTTCTCGCGGCGCGGCCCCTCGCCCCCGATCTCGCGGACGAAGCGCGCGATCCGCGTGCGGCTCTGGTCCAGGACTCGTTCGGAAGGCTGTGGCTCCTCGCCCCGCGCGAGCGCGACCTGGTCCGGCTGGACGCTTCGCTCGCGCGCGACCGCGCGGGGCGCTTCCTGACCCCCGAGGATTCCGTGGGCACTCCGGGCGCGGTCGCCGCCACGCCGAACGGAGACCTGTGGCTGGCCGACGCCGCCTCGGGCGCGCTCCGCCGCTTCCGCCCGAGCGGGGCCCTGGCGGGCCGCGCCGCGGGCGATTCGGCGGCACCGCCTCTCTATGCCGCGCTCGCCGCGGACGGCTCGGGATACCTCTACGCGGCCGACGCCTTGGGGCAGCGGATCGTGGTCTTCGACGACGGGGGATCGCGCGTCATGGAGCGCGCGCTGGGCGGCGGCGAGCACGCCTGGCGGCCGTCGGCCCTCGCCTGGAGCGGGCGCGACCGTATCGCCGCCGCGGACGCCGCCCGGGGCGAGGTGCAGATCTTCGCGCTCGAGCGCGGCTCCGTCCGCGCCTCCAGACCGAGGGCTCCCTAGGTGCGCGCGCGACGGGGACGAGGCGCCGTGTCCGTCGTCGCATGCGCGATCGCGTGCGCGCGCGGCGCCCTGGCCGTCGCCGTCGCCGCCTCCGGTGCCTGGGCGCCGCGCGCCCTTGCCGCTCCCGTTCCCACGATCCATCCGGGGGGCGTCGGCGCTCCCGAAGACAGCATCGTCCTCGAATTCCCGGTCCGCCGCGCGCCCAGACTCCTCTCCCTTCGCGCGGTGGCCCCGCTCGCCACCATGGCGGCGAGCGCCGAGCCCGCCACGCTGCTCCGCCGGGACGGCGATCCGCTCCTGTCCGGCGCGGGCGCCCCGCCTCAGGACACGGCCGACCGGCAGGCCGGGGACGCGCTCGTCGTGAGCGGAGCCAAGTCGTTCGCCGTGGAGATGGGGCGGAATCGCGACGCGTCCCTCCACCAGACGCTGGACCTCACGCTGCGCGGCAAGGTGGCCGGCGACCTGGAGGTGGCCGCGACGCTGAGCGATCAGCGGCTTCCGTTCGAGCCCGACGGTTCGACGCGCGAGCTGGAGGATCTCGATCGCGTCTCCATCTCGCTCCGCGCGCCGCAGGGAGGCGCCACGCTCGGCGACTTCCGCCTGGACGGGATTCCGGGCGAGTTCGCGCGCGTCTCGCGCGCGCTGCAGGGCGTGCAGGGAGAGGCTAAGGTGGGCGGCCTCCGCTGGGACGTCGCCGCCGCGAGCCCGAAAGGGGAGCGGCGCTCGCTGGAGTTCCGCGGCGAGGAAGGGAAGCAGGGCCCCTACGCGCTCATCGGACGCGGCGCCGACTCCGACCTGGGCGGCATCGTCGCCGGATCGGAGACGGTCTGGCTGGACGGCGTGAAGCTGCGCCGAGGCGCCGATCTCGACTACGTGATGGACTACGGCGCGGCTTCGCTCACGTTCACCGTCCGCCATCCCGTCACCGCCCAGAGCCGGATCGCCGTCGACTTCGAGGGAGCGAACGGCCGCTACCGGCGCACCTTCTACGCCGCCACGACGCGCCGGGAGTGGGGCCGCGGCGGGTGGTACGCCTCCTACCTGCGCGAGGGGGACGACGCGAAGAGCCCGTTGGGCGCCGCGCTCACGCCGGAGGACCGGAGCGCCCTGGGCGCGATGGGCGACTCGGCCACGAGCACCCTTCCGAGCGGCGTGCGCTACGTCGGCGCGGGCGCGGGCTCGTACGTGTGGGACGGCTCCGATCCCAGCCGCGCGCACTGGCTCTGGCTGGGCGCCACCCGCGGGGACTACGAGGTGGAATTCGCTTCGGTCGGCACCGGGCGCGGAAGCTACGCCGACACGCTGGCCGCCGACGGCACGCGCTTCTACCGCTTCATGGGTCCCACGCTCGGCGCCTTCGAGCCCGGACGCGCGCTCGCCGTGCCGCGCGAGAACGCGCTCATGGACCTGGGGGGCGCCGCCCGGCTCGGAGCCCTCGCCATCGAAGGCGAGGCCGCGCGCTCGGGATTCGACCGGAACTCCCTTTCCTCGCGCGACGACGGCGACAACGCGGGCGGTGCGGGAAGGCTGGTCGCCCGCCTCGATCCGCGCGCGGTCCGGCTCTTCGGCGCCCGCCTCGGCTCGGTCAGCGCCGCCGCTTCCTTGCGCGCGCGCGACGCGCGCTTCGCCGCGCTCGACCGCACCGAGGGCGCGTTCGAGAACGAGCGCTGGAATCAGGCGCCCTCCTCGGGAGGTGAGCGCCGCCAGGAATTCTCGCTCGCCTACGATCCGGTCGCGGCCCTCGGCCTCCGCGGCGAGGCGGGGCTCCGCTCGCTGAGCGGAGGATCGCGTTCCGCGCGCCGCGCGGCGGTGCTCGAGGTGCGGTCCTTCCTTCCGGGCGCGGTGCGATGGGACGAGGCGAAGAATCGCGGTCCCCAGGGCGACGGCCGGCGCTCGAAGTGGTCGATGGATTTCGCGCGCGCCACGGGGCCGCTGCAGCCGCGGCTCTCCGCCGCCTTGGAGCGCATCGCCGGCCAGGAAGGGGACAGCGCCGCCGCGCGGTCCAGCCGGCTCTGGAGCGCGGGGCTCGGGTGGAACCCGGGCGCGGCCCTTCGGCTTCGTTCCTCGGTCGAATGGCGGCGCGACGAGGCACGGATCCTCGGCGTTTCGAACGGAACCGAGGCGCGCACCTGGGAGGGCGGCGTCGCGGCGCGCGCGGGCGACGCGTTCCTGGCCGACGCTTCCTTCTCGCGGCGGCGCGTCGCCGGATCGAACGGGCCGAGCGCCGCCGATCTGGCTCAGCTGGTCCTGGCCGGCGGCCGCGCCGGCGGGCCGGTGAGCTCCGAGCTGCGCTACGACGTGACGCAGCTCCGCGAGCCCGCGGTGACGCGGTCGCTGGTGCTCGTGGGCAGTGGGGCCGGCTCGTACGACGCGTACGGGAACGCGCAGCAGGGCGGCGGCTACGAGCTGGTGTCCGGCACCGGCGAGCCCGCCACGCGCTCGCGGGCCACCGTGCAGTTCCGGCTGGACGCCTATCCCGGCCGGAGCGCGCGCGCGGCCAAGAGCGCGCTCCGACCCTTCGGGGCCAGCACCTTCTTCCGCCTGGAGACCCTCTCCTCGCTGCCGCTGGGCCGCCTGGAGACGATCGCGAATCCTTCCGACTATCTCGCCTCCGGCACCACCCTGCGAGGGACGCTCGCCGCGCGGCAGAGCCTCGAGTACGTCCCCCAGGGCTCGCGCTTCGAGGCGCGCCTGGAGGTGGGGACGACCCGCGACGTGAGCGGCGAGCTCCAGGGATTGGAGAGCCGCGGGCACGGCATGGACGGCCGCCTGCGGGTGAAGCGCGCCCTTCCGCTGGGGCTCCGCGCCACGGCCACCGCCGACCTCGCGCGCAACGAGCAGGCGGTCGCGCGCGAGGACGGCGCGGGCGTCTACGCGTCGCTCGTGCGCGGCCGTGGCTACGAGCTGGAGCTGGCGCGGGCGATCGGCGCGGCCTGGACCACGTCGCTCGTCTCCCGCCACCGGCGCGACGTGGACATGACCCGGGGCGGCTACCAGGACGCCTGGTCGGTGGGTCCCTCGGCGCGCTGCGCGGGGGCGCGGCTGCGATTGGATGGGACCGCCACGTACGGCCGCCTGGACCAGCATGGGACCTACGCGCCGGCCGGCCGCTACCTGATCGCGCCGCTCGGCCCGCGCGTGGACGTGGATCTCCTGGGCGAGTACCGCGCGGGGGACCGGATCTCCCTGTCGCTCGGATGGAACGGATCGCGCGTCGAAGGCCGTCCCACGACGTACACGGGACGCTTCGAGCTGAGGAGCACGTTCTGATGACGCGGGCTCCGTTCACGATCATCGCCGCTTGGATCGCGCTGCTCTTGGCGCTCCCGGCCGCCGCGCGCGCCTCCTCGGACGCGGGTCCCGCGCATCCTTCAACCGAATACCGGCTGCGCGCGGAAGCGCTCCCCGAATCGCTTCGCGCCGTGATCGGGACCGGCGGTGCCGATTCCACCCGGCGCTGGAGCGGTCCCGACCTGGAGGCGGCCGCGCTCCGCCTCCGCGATTTCCTGGCGGGAAAAGGGGACGTCGCGGCCACGGTGCGGCTTTCGCTCACGCATGGCGAGGGGAGCGCGCCCGGAACGGCGCGCTTCGAGATCGCGCGCCCCGATCCAAACATCACCGCCGCCCCTCCTGAAGGGCCGGCGATCCTCGCCGCGCCCGGAGCCGCCGCGGGACCCATGGTCCGCGTCGACGGCCCGCTCGCTCCCGCCCTCGCCGACTCGGCGGCCGCCGCGTACCGTGCCGCCAGCCGCGGCGCTGCTTCCATCGACGGCGTGGCCGCGGGGCTCTCGGCCGCGCGGGACGTGCTGATCGAAGCGGGCTTCTATTCGGCGGAGGTCTCGCTCGACTCGCTGGAGCTGGGCGCGGAGGTTCCGCGCGCGCACCTGCTCCTGGTGCCCGGGCGGGCCGCGACGTACGAAGGGATGGAGCTTCCCGGGGCTACGGCCACGCGTCCCGCGGCCGCCGCGCGCGTCGCGGGGCTCGACAAGGGCGCGCGCCTCACGCCGGCCGTCTTGGGCATCGCGCGCGAGCGTCTTGCCTCGTCGGGCCTCTTCCAGGAGGTGGGGATTCCGCGCCTGGTGACGGGAGCGCTCCCCGGAGGCGCCCGGGTCGTGATCCCGGTGGTGGAAGAGCGCTCGAGCCGCTTCGAGGGCGCGCTCGGCGTCGCGCGCGAAGGAGGCGTCACGGGGCTCCTTGATCTGGCGCTCGGGAACATCGCGGGGAGTGGACGGTCGGCGGGACTCCGATGGTTCGGCCCGGGCAACGGCCGCTCCGAGTACGCCGCGCACTATCGCGAGCCCGCGCTCTTCGGAAGCCGCGCCGACGCCTCGCTCGCGCTGGAGGCGCAGGTCGCGGACTCGCTCTTCACGCAGACGCGGTGGTCGGCCGAGATCGGCGTCGCCCCCGCGGGCGCCGCGCGCGCCGCGCTCGCGCTCCAGAGGAGCGGGAGCACCTATTCGGGTCTCGCGCGCGGGTCCAGCTCCACGTGGTCCCTGGCGGCGCGCGGCAGCCTGGACCGCCTTCGGCCGCTCCTGAATCCGATCCGCGGATTCCGCGCGGCGCTGATGGCCGAGGCGGGGCGCCGATCGGACCGCTACCCCGGCCTGCCGTCCGAGAGCCGCGGGCTCTTCCGGGGCAACGCGTCCGCCGAAGGGGCGCTCGCGCTGGCACCCCGCCGGGTGCTCGCCGCCTCCGCGCGCGCACAGGGCGCGTTTCTTTCGGGCGGCGATTTCCCGGCCGAGGAGCTCTCGTTCGTCGGGGGCACCGAGGGGCTGCGCGGTCATCCCGATCGCGCGTTCGGAGGGAACCGGATCACCGCGTTCTCGCTTGAACATCGCTGGATCACCGACGAGCGGGGGGGCCGTCTCTATCTCTTCGCGGATGCCGCGCGACACGAATTCTCGGGCAGGCTTGCCGCCGGAACCGCGGCGCTCTCTCCCTCGGTGGAGTCGGGCGCCACCGCCGCCTCGACGCTGGCCCGAACGGTGTTGAGCCCGGGCTGGGAGTTCGGATACGGTGCCGGACTCAGGACGAGGATGGCGTCGGGCCTGGTGGGCCTGGAGCTGGGTTTGGCACCGGGGGAGCCGCTCGGGAGGGCGACGATCCACGTCCGCTACGCGAGCACCTGGTGATCTCGAATCGGAGGGGGTGGATGGGACGGGGCGGCGCGCCGCGGCGGGAGGGGACATGGCGTCCGGCGTGACCGCGGCGTCGAAGCGCGCCGCGCGGCTCCGCAAGGAGATCGAGGAGCACGACCACCGCTACTACGTGCTCGGCGAGCCCGTCGTCTCCGACCAGGTCTACGACGCGCTCCTGCGCGAGCTCGCGGAGCTGGAGGACCAGCACCCCGAGATCCAGACCCCCGATTCGCCGACGCGCCGCGTGGCGCGCGGCCTCCTCTCCGGATTTCCCACCGTTCGCCACAAGGTCCCGATGCTCAGCCTGGACAACACCTACTCCCTCGACGAGCTGGAGGAGTTCGACGCGCGCGTGCGGAAGCTTCTCCGCGTCGACGAGGTGGAGTACGCGATCGAGCCCAAGGTGGACGGCGTGGCCGTCGCGCTCCGCTACGAGGAAGGGCGCTTCGCGCTGGGACTCACGCGCGGCGACGGGGAGAAGGGGGACGACATCACCACGAATCTCCGGACGATCCGGTCGATCCCGCTCCGGCTGCGCGGCGCTCGGGTGCCCGCCGAGCTGGAGGTGCGGGGCGAGGTCTATATGGAGACGAAGGAGTTCGAGCGGATGAACCGCCGGCGCGAGGCCGCGGGGGAGAAGACGTTCATGAATCCCCGTAACGCGACCACGGGAAGCCTCAAGATGCTCGACACCGCGCAGGTGGCGCTCCGTCCTCTCCGCGTCTTCGTCTACCAGATGACGGATGCGCGAGCGCAGGGGTGCGAGACGCACCTGGAGGCGCTCGAACGCCTGGCCGCGCTCGGATTCCGGACCAATCCCGACAACGGAAAGGCCCTCGGCGTCGCGGCGCTCCGGCGCTACTGCGAGACCTGGGCGGCGAAGCACGCCTCGCTCGCGTATGGCGCGGACGGGCTCGTGGTCAAGGTGAACTCGCTCCGCGAGCAGGAGCGGCTCGGCGCCACCGCCAAGGCGCCGCGCTGGGGGATCGCCTACAAGTTCGGCGTGACCGAGGCGGAGACCGTGCTCGAGACGATCGAGCTGCAGGTCGGGCGGACGGGCGTGGTCACGCCGGTCGCGATGCTCACGCCCGTCACGCTCCTCGGCACCGTCGTGAAGCGGGCGACGCTCCACAATTTCGACGAGCTGGAGCGGAAGGACATCCGCGAAGGGGACCGCGTCGTGATCGAGAAGGGGGGCGAGGTGATCCCCAAGGTGGTCCGCGTCGTGCCGGGGGGACGGCGGCGCTCCGATCCCTTCCCGGTGCCGCGCCGGTGTCCCGTCTGCAAGGAGCCGCTGACGCGCGATCCGGAGCAGGCCGCGGTCCGCTGCGAGAACTTCCTCTGCCCGGCCCAGGTCCGACGGCGGCTGGTGCACTGGGGGAGCCGCGGCGCCCTGGACATCGAGGGGCTCGGCGAGAAGACCGTGGACCTCCTGGTGGACCAGGAGCTGGTCGCGACGCCGGTGGACATCTACGACCTCACGGCGAAGGAGCTGGTCCCGCTGGAGCGGATGGCGGAGAAGTCGGCGGGCAATCTCCTCGCCGGGATCGAGGCGAGCAAGAAGGCGCCGCTCGACCGGCTGATCCATGCCATCGGCATCCGCCACGTCGGAGGCACGGTGGCGCGGCTGTTGGCCGAGCGCTTCCGCTCGCTCGAGGCGCTCGCGGAAGCGGACGCGGAGACGGTGGAGAAGATCCCGGGCATCGGTCCCGAGATCGCGAGCAGTGTCGCCGCGTACTTCGGGAGCGCCGCGGGGCGGAAGCTGGTCCGCGAGCTCCTCGCGCGCGGCGTGACGGGCACGCCGCCCGAGCGGCGCGCCGCCCCCGAGACCGGCCCCTTCGCGGGGAAGACCTTCGTCCTGACCGGCGCCCTCTCCATGCCGCGCGAAGAGGCGGAGCGCCGTATCCTGGACGCGGGCGGGCGGGTCACCGGTTCGGTCAGCAAGCGGACCGACGTGGTCGTGGCGGGGGAGGACGCGGGGTCCAAGCTGGAGAAGGCGCGGGCGCTCCGGATCGAAGTCTGGGACGAGGCCGCCTTCCGCGCCGCGCTCGACGACGCGGGCGTCAAGCGGTAGGCTATCGCCATCCATGACGAGTCCCCTCCCGTGCCCGTGACCACGGCCCAGCACGCCCGCTCCGAATCCGTGCTGGCCGCGTTCGCGCGCCTGTCGCGCGACATGGGATTCGAGCGCCGCGAGGGGCAGCTCGCGATGGCCGCCCGCTGGAGCGAGGCGCTCGAGCGCGGGGGCACCTTGGCCGTGGAGGCGCCGACGGGGATCGGGAAGTCGCTCGCCTATCTCATCCCCGCCATCGAGCACCGGACGGGCGGGTCGGGGCCGATCCTCGTGAGCACCCACACCAAGGCGCTCCAAGACCAGCTGGTGCGCGCCGACGCCCCGCTCGCGCTCCAGGCGACCGGATCGCGCCTTCGCGTCATGGCGCTCCTCGGACGCGCCTCCTACCTCTGCCGCCGCCGCGCCCAGTCGAGGCTGGCGCAGCGAAGGCTGTTCGCCGCGGACGAGGCGGGGCACCGGCTGGATGAGCGGACGCTGGCCTCGCTCGAGGCGTGGATCGCCGAGACGCCGACCGGCGTGCTGGACGAGCTGCCCGCGCTGGGGATCCACGCCCACCCGGCGCTCCTGGCCGACATCGCCTCGGATCCCTTCGTCTGCTCCGGCTCCTCCTGCGAGGCCTCGAGCGGCTGCTTCGCCAAGGCCGCGCGCCGCGAGGCCCGGCGCGCGGACCTCGTCGTCGTGAACCACGCGCTCCTCCTCGCCGACCCGGGCCTCCGCGGCACGCTCCTCGCCGAGTCGGGGGCGCTGGTCCTGGACGAGGCGCATCACCTCGAGCGCGTCGCCCGCGAGCAGCGCGGCGTTTCGCTGGGCGTGCAGGACCTGGCCCGTCTCGCCGCGCGCACCGACGCCAAGACCGGGGCACTCCGCCTGCTGGCGCGCGCGCTCCGGCGCGGTCCCCGCGGGGCCACGGCCGCCGCGGCGCTGGCCGAGGTCGACCGCGCGCTCCGCCCGGTGCTGGTGAGCGCGGCGGAGATGGCGCGCGATCTGGAATCGATGCTCCCTCCGGGAGTGACCGCCGCCCTCTGGCCCCGCGGCGTCGACCTCGCCCGCGTGAGCCCGGTCGCGGTGGATCGCTGCCTCGCGGCGATGGAGGAGCTGATCCGCCGGCTCGAGGCGGCCGTGGCCGCCGCCGAGGCGGACGAGCGGGACGCGCTCCGGCCGGGGCCGACGGCGGACGACGCGCTCGACGAGACGCGCGGGCGGCTCTTGCGCTGGGTCGAGGCCGACCAGGCGTTCCGCGCGGTCCTGCGCCTGGAAGATCGCGACGTGGCGTCCTACCTCGATCGCGACGAGCGGGGTGGCGCGCGACTGAACCGGAGGCCGCTCGAGGTGGGGAGCGCGCTCCGCGATTCCATCTTCGCCCTCTCCGAGCGCACCCTGCTGACGTCGGCCACGCTAGCGCCCACGAGCGACGTGGCGGCCGCGGCCGCGTCGCTGGGCCTGCCGGCCGACGAGGTCCTTGCGATCCGGCTCCCGTCTCCCTTTCCGCTCGAGCGCCAGATGGCGACGCTCGCGCTGGACGGACCCGAGCCCAACGACGCGGGCTTCACGCGCGCGCTCGCCGCGCTGGTCACGCGTCTGGCGACCACGCTCCGGCGGAACACGCTCGTCCTTCTCACCTCCTATCAGATGCTGGAGGACGTGGCCGCGCGGGTCCGGCCCGCGCTGGAGGACGCCGGCATTCCGCTGTACGCCCAGGTTCCGGGCGAGGCGGCCGGGCCGCTCGCCCGCGCGTTCCGGAGCGGTTCTGGAGCGGTGCTCCTCGGCACGGCCTCCTTCTGGGAGGGAGTGGACTTTCCGGGCGAAGCGCTCGAGGTTCTCGTGATCGCGCGGCTCCCCTTCGCGGTGCCGACCGATCCGGTCGTCGCCGCGCGCTCCGAGCGGATCGTGGAGTCCGGCGGCGACCCGTTCCACGATCTGGCGCTGCCCGAGGCGCTGCTCCGCTTCCGGCAGGGGATCGGCCGGCTCATCCGCACGGCCGAGGACCGGGGCGCCGTCGTGATCGCCGACCCCCGCATCGTCCGCTCGTGGTACGGGGAGCGCTTCCAGGCCGTGCTCCCCATGCCCCCGCGCGTGGTGCGGAGCGCGGAGGAAGCCGCGACGCTCCTGGAACGGTGGTTTTCGTGAGCCCGGCTCGCACCGAGGCGCCGGCGAAGGCGCCGGCCCGCGTCCTGGTCGGTGGCGCGCCGCTCGGCCTCGCGGACCTTCGCGCGATCGCGGCGGGCGCTTCGGTCGCGCTCGCCCCCGGAGTCGCGGCGCGCGTCGCCCCCTCGCGCGCGCTGATCGACGACGCGCTGCGCCAGCACCGGGCGGTCTACGGCGTGAACACCGGCTTCGGCGCGCTCCAGTCGGAGCGCGTCTCCGACGCGGATCTGGAGCGGCTGCAGCTGAACCTGCTCCGGAGCCACGCGGCGGGCTACGGCGAAGAGCTCGAGCCCGCGGCGGTGCGGCTCATGCTCGCGCTCCGGGCCCACTCGCTCGCCCAGGGGATGAGCGGGGTGCGCTTCGAGCTGATCGAGCGCCTCGCGGCGCTGCTCGCGCAGGGGATCCTTCCGGTCGTTCCGAGCCGGGGGTCCTTGGGCGCGAGCGGCGACCTGATCCCGCTCGCCCATCTCGCGCTGGTGCTCGTCGGGGAGGGGGAGGCGCGCCGGGAAGGACGCGCCGCGCCCGCGGCTGAGCACCTGCGCGCCGCCGGTCTGGTACCCCTCACGCTCCAGGCGAAGGAGGGGCTCGCCCTGATCAACGGCACGCAGGCCTCCGCCGCGCTCGGCGCGCTCGCCCTCGCCGAGTCGTTCGAGACCCTGCGCGCGGCGCACGCCGCGTGCGCCCTCAGCGTGGACGCGATGCGCGCGAGCGTGAAGCCGTTCGGCGAGGAAGTGCAGCGCGCGCGGCCGCACGCGGGGCAGGCGGCGTCGGCGGCGGCGGTGCGCCGGCTGCTCCAAGGGAGCGGCATCCTCGCCTCGCACGCCGACTGCGCGCGGGTGCAGGACCCCTATTCGCTCCGCTGCGCGCCGCAGGTGATGGGGGCCTCGATCCAGGCGGTGCGCTACGCGCGCGACGTGCTGGTCACCGAGGTGAACAGCGTGACCGACAACCCGCTCGTCGATCCCGAGAGCGGGACCATCATCTCGGCGGGAAATTTCCACGGGCAGCCGCTCGCCCAGGCGCTCGATTTCCTCGCGATCGGCATGGCCGAGGCGGGCGCGATCGCCGAGCGGCGGACGTTCCTGCTCCTCGACGCGGCCAAGAGCGGTCTTCCGCCGTTCTTGAGCCGGGCCGCGGGGCTTACCTCGGGGCTCATGATCGTGCAGTATCTGCAGGCCGCGCTCGTCTCCGAGAACAAGATGCTGGCGCAGCCCGCCAGCGTGGACTCGATTCCCACCTCCGCGGGGCAGGAAGATCACGTGAGCATGGCCATGCACGCGGCGGTCAAGGGGCTTGCGCTCGTGCGCAACGTGCGCCGGATCGTGGCGGCCGAGCTTCTCTGCGCCGCGCAGGGAATCGACCTCCTGCGGCCGCTTCGTTCGAGCGCGCCGCTCGAGGCGCTGCACGCGGGGGTGCGGGCGCGGGTGGCGCCGCTCACGGACGACCGGAGGCAGGACGCCGATCTGTCGGCGCTGGACGCGTGGATCGCCGACGGCGGCGCGGCGGAAGCGGCGGGCGTGGAATCCTTCGAATGAGGTGCTCCGCCGCCCAAGGCGGCGGGAGCTTGGGGTGAGGAGACACCGATGAATCCGACGAACGTACAGCTGCCCGCGGATCCGCTCCGGGGGACGCCCCCCGACGAGCCGGTGCGCGCCCCGCGCGGCACCACCCGCTCGTGCCAGGGATGGCACCAGGAAGCCGCGCTCCGGATGCTCATGAATAACCTGGACCCCGAGGTGGCCGAGAGGCCGCAAGACCTGGTGGTCTACGGCGGCACCGGGCGGGCGGCGCGCTCCTGGCCCGCGTTCCACGCCATCGTCCGTTCGCTCCGCTCGCTCGCCGACGACGAGACGCTGCTCGTCCAGTCGGGGAAGCCCGTCGGCATCGTGAAGACCCACCCCGAGGCGCCGCGCGTCCTCATCGCCAACTCGCTCCTCGTCCCCAAGTGGGCCGACTGGGACACCTTCCGCGAGCTCGAGGCGCAGGGGCTCACGATGTACGGGCAGATGACCGCCGGGTCCTGGATCTACATCGGCACGCAGGGGATCCTCCAGGGCACTTTCGAGACCTTCGCGGAGGCGGCCCGGCAGCGTTTCGGCGGCTCCCTCCTCGGGCGCTGGACGCTCACGGCGGGGCTGGGCGGCATGGGCGGCGCGCAGCCGCTCGCCGTCACGATGAACGAGGGGATCTGCCTCGCGGTCGAAGTGGATCCCGAGCGGGTGGACCGGCGGCTCCAGACGCGCTACCTGGACCGGGCGACCGCCTCGATCGACGAGGCGCTCCGCTGGGTCGAGGAGGCCGTGCGATCGAAGAGCGCGCTCTCGATCGGGCTCGTGGGGAACGCTGCCGACGTGTTGCCGGCGCTGGTCGCGCGGGGCGCCCGCCCCGACCTGGTCACCGACCAGACCTCCGCCCATGATGAGCTGAACGGATACGTCCCGGGCGGAATGGCCCTGGCCGACGCGCTCCGCCTCCGCGCCGAGAAGCCGAAGGAGTACGTCGCGCGCTCGGTCGAATCGATGGGGCGCCACGTGCGCGCCATGCGCGCCTTCCAGGACGCGGGCGCGGTGACCTTCGACTACGGCAACAACCTCCGCGCGCAGGCGGTGAAGGCCGGCGTCGCCGACGCCTTCCAGATCCCAGGCTTCGTGCCGGAGTTCATCCGGCCGCTCTTCTGCCGGGGGAAGGGTCCCTTCCGCTGGGTCGCGCTCTCCGGAAATCCCCGGGACATCGCCGCGACCGATCAGGCGGTGCTCGAGACCTTCCCCGAGGACGAGTCGCTCCGCCGCTGGATCCGTCTCGCGTCGGAGCGGGTGCAGTTCCAGGGGCTGCCAGCGCGGATCTGCTGGCTGGGCATGGGCGAGCGCGAGCGGTTCGGCGCGGCGCTGCACCGCCTGGTGGAGCGCGGGCTGGTCGAGGCGCCGATCGTCATCGGCCGCGACCATCTCGACTGCGGCTCGGTCGCCTCGCCCTACCGCGAGACCGAGGCGATGAAGGACGGCAGCGACGCCATCGCCGACTGGCCGATCCTCAACGCCCTGGTGAACGCGGTCTCGGGCGCCTCGTGGGTGTCGGTGCACCATGGCGGCGGCGTGGGGATCGGGAATTCGATCCACGCCGGCGTGGTCATGGTCGCCGACGGCACTCCCTCGGGCCTGGCGCGGCTCCGCCGCGTGCTCACGAACGATCCGGCGATGGGCGTCTTCCGCCACGCCGACGCGGGCTATCCCGAAGCGCTGGAGACGGCGAAGAAGAACCGGCTTTCCATTCCCGGCGAATCCCGCGCATCGTGAGGAGCGACCTGCTCGTCCTCGGGGCGGCCGAGCTCCTGACCGCTCCCGAGGGAACAGGACCGCTCCGCGGGGTCGATCTCGACCGGCCGCTGCTCCTCCACGACGCGGCAATCGCCTGCGTGGACGGGCGCATCGCCGCGTTCGGCCCCACCGCCGACGTGACCGCGCGCTATCCCGAGCGCGAGGCGGCCGAGGTGCTGGACGCCGCGGGCTGCCTCGTCGCGCCCGGGTTCGTGGACGCCCACACCCATCTTCCCTTCGCGGGCACGCGTGAGAACGAGTTCGACGCGCGCGCGCGCGGCGAGCGCTACGAGGCGATCGCCGCCAAGGGGGGCGGGATCCGCGCGAGCGCGCGCCAGCTCCGCGCGTGCTCCGAAGAGCGGCTCGCCGGTCTGGTGGCCGGCCGGCTCCAAGGTCTCCTGGCCGAGGGGACGACCACCGTCGAGGCGAAGAGCGGCTACGGGCTCGCCACGGGCGAAGAGCGAAAGCAGCTCCGCGCCCTCGCCCGCGCCGCCGCCAGCGACGGCGTGGAGATCGTCCCGACCTTCCTGGGCGCGCACGACGTGCCCGACGACTATCGCGACCGCCGCGGTGACTACGTCGCCCTTCTCGTCGAGGAGATGATCCCCGCCGTCGCCGCCGAGGGGCTCGCGCGCTTCTGCGACGTCTGGTGCGATCGCGGCGTGTTCACGGTGGAGGAGTCGAGGCGAATTCTCACGGCGGGGCGCGAGCGTGGGCTTTTGCCCAAGCTCCACGCCGACGAGCTGGGCGACGCCGGCGGCGCCGCGCTCGCGGCCGAGCTCTCCGCGGTCTCCGCCGATCACCTGCTCTACGCGAGCGACGACGGCCTTCGCGCCATGGCCGGCGCGGGCGTGGTCGCGGTGCTCCTGCCGGGCACCGCGCTCACCCTGGGTCTTCCCTACGCCCGCGCCCGCGACATGATCGCCATGGGCGTGGCGGTCGCGCTCGCCACCGACTTCAATCCGGGGAGCACCTTCTGTTCCTCCATGCCGCTCATGCTCACGCTCGGCGTGACGCAGATGCGCCTCACGCCGGCCGAGGCCTGGATGGCGGCCACCGCGAACGCCGCGGAGGCGGTCGCCGAGGGGCGGAGGCTGGGGCGGATCGCCCCCGGGTGGCAGGCCGATTTCGTCCTCTACGACGCCCCCGATTACCGGCATATTCCTTACCACTACGGCCGGAACCACGTGCGGGCCACCGTGAAGCGGGGAAGGGTGGTCCATCGCCGCGCCGACCCTTCGATCTGCCATTAAGAAAATCGAGTAAGAGGCGGCCATTGGGCCGCTTGGATCCCCCAAGCTAACGACCAGGAGAAGGCATGAGCGAGCTCGTGGAATGCGTCCCCAACTTCAGCGAAGGCCGAAATAAATCTGTAGTTACGGCCATTGCTGCCGAAATTTCGCGTGATCGGTCGATCCGCCTGCTCGACCAGGAGATGAACGCCGACCACAACCGTTCGGTGATCACGTTCGTGGGCGAAGCGGAGCCCGTGCTGGAAGCGGCGCTCCGAGGCGTGAAGAAGGCGGCCGAGTTGATCGACATGCGCCATCACCGGGGGGAGCATCCACGGATGGGAGCCACCGACGTCCTGCCATTCGTCCCGGTCGGCACCGCTCTGCTCGAGGGATGCGTCCAGCTCGCGCGGCGCGCCGGCGAGCGGATCGGCAGCGAGCTCGGGATCCCGGTTTTTCTGTATGAAGCGGCCGCGACGCGGCCCGAACGCCAGAACCTGGCGGACGTGCGGCGCGGCGAATACGAAGGGCTAGCCCGGGCGATCGGGACGGATCCGGATCGGGCGCCCGACTTCGGGCCCGCCGCGATCCATCCCTCGGCGGGCGCGACGGCGGTCGGCGCGCGCCTGCCGCTCCTCGCCTTCAACGTGAACCTCGGCACGTCGGACGTCGAGATCGCGAAGCGGATCGCCAAGGCGATCCGGTTCCAGACCGGCGGGCTGCGCTACGTGAAGGCGCTGGGGTTCGCGCTGGCGGAGCGGGGGATCGTTCAGGTCTCGATGAACCTCGTGAACACGTGGGGCACTCCGGTGCACCGGGTGTTCGCGCTCATCCGGGACGAGGCGGAGCGGTACGGCGTTCCGATCGTCGGAAGCGAGGTGGTGGGGCTGGTCTGCCAGGACGCGCTCGTGGACGTGGCGGAGCACGCGCTCCGTCTGGAGAGCTTCTCGCGCGACCAGATCCTGGAAAACCGTCTCGTGCGCCGGATCGGCGCGGCGGAGCAGGCGCTGCCCGAGTTCGTGGACGAGGTGGCTTCGTCCGCGCCGACGCCGGGCGGCGGCACGGTCTCGGCCGTGGCCGGCGCCCTCTCGGGCGCGCTCGCGACGATGGTCGCGCGGCTCACGATCGGGAAGAAGAAGTACGCGGAGGTGGAGGGGGCGATGCGCGAGGTCGAGCGTGAAGGCGAGGCGATCCGCCGCGAGCTCCTGGACCTCGCGGCGGCCGACGCGCGCGCCTTCGAGGGCTATCGCGCGGCGATGAAGCTCTCGCAGCGGACGCCGGAGGAGGTCGCGGCGCGAACCCGCGCGATCGAGGCCGCGGCGCTCACGGCGGCCGAGGTGCCGCTCCACACCGCCGAAGCGTGCGTGCGCGCGCTGGAGCTGGCCCGCACGGCGGCCGAGTCGGGGAACGAGAACGCGGTCAGCGACGCGGGGGTGGCGGCCTGGCTCGCCCGGGCGGGAGCCGAGGGCGCCGCGCTCAACGTGAAGATCAACCTGCCGTCGGTGACGGAATCGCAACGCGCGGCGCTTCTTTCGCGCGTGAATGGCTGCGTGGAGCGGGCTCGCTCGCTCCACCACGAGTGCGTCGAGCGCGTGCAACGGCGAATGCCGGCGCCCGCGGCCGTCTAGGACGAGGTCGGGGAACCGGGCGTGGACCGAAACGTCGCGATCAAGAAGAAGGCGCAGCAGCTCATCCAGAAGGGGCAGATCGACGCCGCTCTGGCCGAGTTCGACAAGCTGTTCGCGCAGGGGGACAAGGACCCCTACGACTTCATCCTGGTCGCCGACCTCCTGGCCAAACGCGGATCGATGCAGGAAGCGGTGCGCCGCTACCGGCAGGCCGTCGAGGAGTACACCCGGGCCGAGCTCTTCAAGAACGCGATCGCCGTCTGCAAGAAGATCCTCCGGATTTCCAAGGAAGACCTCCAGATCCATCGCACCCTCGGCGAGCTGTATGCCAAGGAGGGACTCTACGGCGACGCGATCATCCATTATCTCGAATTTGCCGAGGGCTCGATCCGCCGCCAGGATCACGAGGCCGCGCTCGACGTGATCGAGACGGTCCTGGCGCTGTCCCCCGAGAACGACGAGCTCTCCGAGAAGTTCGTCGAGATCGCGGTGCGCGCCGACCAGCCCGAGCGCGGCGGGAAGGAGCTCTATCGCCGCGCCGACCGTCTCGCGCGCGGGGGGCGCGCGGCCGAGGCGGTCGAGCTGCGCGAGCGCGCCTCCACGCTCGCGCCCGGATCCGCGCCCGAGCCGGCGCCCGCGGCGGACGACGGTCCGCCGTCGCTGGCCGACGGCAGCTTCTCGGCCACGCCCGCCACGCCGGTCCCGGCCGAGGCGGCGCGCGCGGCGCCGCAGGAAGCGCCGAGCCCGCCCGCCTTCGGATCGGCCGGGTTCGATCTGGATCAGATCGCGCGCGCGGGCGAGGGCGAGGACGCGCGCGTGCCGGAGCCGGGCGTGGTCTCGCTGCACCGCGAGGAGCCGCCCCTTCCACCCGCAGCGGACAAGGCGGACGCCGTGGGCACGCACGCCGAGCTGGCCGCCGGCTACCTGAGCGCGGGCAACCGCGAGCTGGCGGCG